>JANYGY010000121.1 GCA_025362255.1 Planctomycetales bacterium | reverse complement strand
CGCCCCAGCTGCAAGGCGCCCGATGCGCCGGAATGGCAGCGCCATTTCAAGCAGTCGGGCAACGCCGCAGATGGGCCGCAGCTGCGCTTTTCGGATTTAGAGGGTGACGCCGAGTTGCTTCGCCAGCTCGGCTTTCACGTCGTTGGGATTCAGGGTTCCGCCAGCGAGCTTCATGGTCACGCCGACCAGACGCCCGACGGCCGCGAGCTTGCCTGCTTTGATGTCCTCAACGACCTTGGTCTCTTGAGCGATGGTCTGGCTGACGAACTTGGCGAGCGCGGCGCTGTCCTGAACCTGGATCTGGCCTTTGGCGGTGAAATACGCCTGCGGCGCTTGGCCGGATGCGAACAACGCTGTGCATTCGGCCTTGGCCACGACCCGCGCGACGGTGCCGGCGGCGACCAGTTGGATCAGCGCCGCCATCGTCGCCAACGGCGCGGCGACGGTCAGCGGGCGATGCTGCTCGTTAGCCAAACGCAGGGCTTCTTCGCGCGTCCAGTTGGCCGCGAGCTTGGCCGAACATCCGAGATTGACCAAGGCTTCGAAATAATCGGCGACCGTGGATTCTGCCGTCAGCTCGGCGGCGGCGGCACGTTCAAGCGCGAACGCGTTGCGGAAGCGCAGCTCGCGCACGCGCGGCAGCTCGGGCATGCCGGCGCGGATGCGTTGCACCTGCTCGACGGTCAGCAGCAGCGGCGGCAGATCGGGATCGGGGAAATAACGGTAATCGGCGGCGTCTTCCTTAGTGCGCATGATCCGGGTAGTCTTCTGATCCGGATCCCACAATTTCGTGCACTGATAGATTTCGCTGTAGCGGCCCGCGCGATGCAGCGCGACCTGCTGCGAGATCTCGTGCTCGATCGCCAATTCGACCGCGCGAAAGGAATTGAGATTCTTGATCTCGACCCGGGTGCCGAACTTGGGGTCGCCCTTGGGTCGGATGCTGACGTTGGCGTCGCAGCGCAGGCTGCCTTCTTGCATTTCGCAATCGGACACGCCTACCCATTTCAAGGTCCGCTTCAGCTCGATCAGATACGCGTAGGCCTCTTGCGCCGAGCGCATGTCGGGGTCGGAAACGATTTCGATCAGCGGCACGCCGGCGCGATTGAGATCGACCTCGGACCACGGCCCGCCGTCTTGATGGATCAGCTTGCCGGCGTCCTCCTCCATGTGGATGCGGGTGAGCTTGATGATCTTTTCAGAACCGTCTTCGAGCAGGATGTGGATCGTGCCGCCCAAGCAGTATGGCTCATCGAACTGGGTGATCTGATACCCCTTGGGCAGATCAGGATAGAAATAATGTTTGCGATCGAATTTGCTGTGCAGCCGGATGTCGCCCCCGATCGCCAGACCAGCCGTCACCGCCAGCTCGACCGCCCGCGCATTGATCACCGGCAAAGCCCCGGGCAGCCCCAGCGTCACGGTGTCGACCTGACTATTAGGCTCGCGGCCAAACACCGTGGTCGCCCCGCAAAACATCTTGCTGGTCGTCGCCAACTGGCAGTGGACCTCGAGACCGATGACTGCTTCATATTCCATGCGGGATGACCAATGCGCTAAGCGAACAACGACCTGCCAAGGCACGCCGATCGCGGGTTGTGTGGGCAAACATTAAATCGACCTGCCCACTGTCCAAGGTCGAAAAAAATCCTGCGGTAACACCTGAGTTGAACCGGTTTCGCACCCACTACATTCCCAGGCCTCGCGAAAATCGGTTCGCGATCCACCCGCTCGGATGTCATCATGCCCATCATCACTCCCCGCATCGGCATCGTCGGTGCCGGAGCAATCGCCAACTCGCACGTCGAAGGTCTGCGTGCAGCGGGCTGCGAGGTCGTGGCCGTGGCCGACCCCTTTGAAGCCGCCCGCAACCGCTTTGTCGGGGTGCACAAGGTCGTCGCTTACACCTCGCTCGCGGAAATGCGGGCCGCTGAAAAACTCGATGCGATCAGCGTCTGCACGCCGAACAGCCTGCATGCCCCGGTGGCGGTCGAAGCCCTCGAAAACGGCCTGCACGTGTTGTGCGAAAAGCCGCCATCGACCTCCCTTGCCGCCGCCGTGCAGATGCGCGACGCTGGGCGCAAAAGCGGCAAATTGCTGATGATGGGCTTCAACCAACGTTTCGACGCCAACGCCCAAGAGCTGGCCCGGTTGCGCGACAAAGGGTTGTTCGGCCAGATCTATCACGCCAAGGCGGGGTGGGTTCGCCGGCGCGGCATTCCCGGCATGGGCGGTTGGTTCACCACTAAGGCGATGGCCGGCGGCGGACCCGTATACGACATCGGCATCCATGTCCTGGATCGCACGTGGTTCGTGATGGGGCGCCCCAAGCCGATTTCGGTCAGCGCGATCACCTATGCCAAGTTCGGCAATATCGAAAAATACGTCTGCGAAGGCATGTGGGCCGGCCCGCGTAAAATGGGCGGCACGTGCGACACCGAAGATTTCGCCGCCGCGTTCGTGCGCTTCGACAACGGGGCGACGATGCAGCTCGAAGTCAGCTGGGCTGCCAATCGGCCCGATGAAAACTGCAAGACGATGGTGATGGGCGACAAAGCTGGAGCCACCTGGGACGGCGAACAGGTCGAGCTGTATGGCGAGTTCGACAACGCCATCACGACCTCACAGATCCAGTACGATCGCTCGATCTACGACGACCGGTTCAAGCATTTCGCCAAATGCCTCCGCGGAGAGGCCACCTGCTCGTGCACCGGCGACGATGGCGTGGCGATTCAATCGATCCTCGATGCGATCTACGAAAGTTCCCGCCAGGGAAGGGAAGTTCAGATCACGATTCCGGCTTGAAGGCCTGCGTGCGTGGGTGCGACGGGGGCGGGCGCGAGGCGCGTTTCCCGTTGCCTGACCGGGTGCGGGGGCTTTTCATCCGACCATGCGTTCTGCATTTGTTTCCCCACTCCTCGTCATCGCAGCTGTCGCCTCACTCGGGCTGGGTGGGTGTGCCGACAACGCCTATTACCAGACGCGCTACACGCCGACGTCGAGTGACGAGTCGTACAGTGTGGCTGAACGGATGTTCTGGACCGAAGACCGCGAGGTTTATGGCCTGCCCGCAAATCCGCCGGCACTGGCCACGGGCGAGACCAACGGCTCAGACGACCATCGTCAGCGCCTGGAATGCCAGCAACCGGGACAGCGCTTCAAGTCGTTGCAGGTCGCCACGGGAAATGGCAGCGAAATCCACGGAACGAGCCGCGTCGATTCACCGAGGTTGGTGGCGCAGAGCGATGAACAATCCGCCCGGGGTCCGGGGCCGGATCGTCGCCTGCCGATCGCCGGGGAATATGACGCGCCGGTCAATGGCGCCCTTGATCATCGCGAAGTGATTCCGGTCGCGGTCAAGAATGAACGCTCTGCCTCGGTGCGTGGAGAAGGCATCGATCGCCGCCCAGCCGAGGTTCTGGTCGGCACCCGTGACGACGAAGGTTGGTGCCCGCCCAAACGATAAGTTTTGGCGGCGCCTCGAGTTCCGAATTTCTATCTACGGCTTTGCTGGAACCGGCTCTACCGGATTCGGTTCCGGGGCCACCGCCGAGCGCATTTCCGCAGGCGTCGGTACCAATTTGTCACTTCCCAAAGAATCGCCTAACGCCGCGGCGATGGCGGGATCGGCGAGCAGGATGTTGGCCAAAGCGGTCAGCTGGCGACGCTGTTCGGTATATCGTGAACCGAGAGCGCGTTTGTCGGCCCGGGTCAGGGTTTCCAACGCCTGCACCGCCGCAACGAAACGCTCACCGGCTTTCGCCGGCTGCTCCTTGGCGAGAAACGTCGTCACCGTCAATAGCATCACGTCGACGTCGTCGGCCGTCTGCACGGCAGCCGGTAGAGGCACGAGGTCTTTGGGTTTTTGAGCCTCTTGGGCGGCGCGTTGGGCTTGGATCCAGACCTCATCAGGGACTTGGGTTGCCGGCTGAGTGCTCGCTTTCGGGTCACCGGCTGCGGCAACCGGCTCAGCAGCCAGGGCGAAGGTGCTCGTTAACAAGGTGCTCGCCAACAGAGGCAGCGTCAGGTGCATCAGGGAATAGGTCACGCTGCGCTCCGTACCGGCACGCCCTGAGCGGCCATAGCCTGTTTGATCGAGGCGACGGTGTAGTCGCCGTAATGCACCATGCTCGCGATCAACGCCGCGTCAGCTCCGCCGTGAGTCACCGCCGCCACCAGATGCGCGGGGGTTCCCCCGCCACCTGAGGCGATCACGGGAATGCGCACGGCATCGGCGACCAGCCGGGTGATCGTGAGTTCATATCCGCCGCGCACGCCGTCAGTGTCGATCGCATTCAGGCAGATTTCGCCGGCGCCGCGCGACTCGGCCTCGCGTACCCAGGCGACGACATCCTTGCCGGTCAGGGTCCGTCCACCGTCAATCACGACCTCGTAGCCGCTGGGAATCGCGGCCGAGACCGCCACCTTTTTTGCGTCCACGCCCAGTACCACGCACTGCGCGCCAAACGCGTGAGCGCCTTGGGTGAGCAGCGTCGGATCGCGCACCGCGGGCGAATTCAGCGACACTTTTTCAGCCCCGGCAAGCAACACGGTGCGCATGTCCGCCAGCGAACGGATGCCCCCACCGACGCTGAACGGAATGAAGATCGCCTCGGCCACCCGGCGGACCACATCGATGAACAACCCACGTTGTTCGGCGCTGGCGGTGATATCGTAGAACACCAGCTCATCAGCCCCCTGCGCGTAATAGCGCCGGGCATAGTCCACCGGATCCCCGAGATCGACATTACCCTGGAATTTCACGCCTTTGGTCACCTGGCCGGCGCGCACATCCAGGCAGACGATCACTCGTTTGGTCAGCATGCGCCGCAGGTTACGCCGCGCTGCGGTCGGCGAAGTGCGAAGTGCGTTCTCAATTGCGCGTCAGGCTTGGCACATCGCACGCAACGTTGAAGCTCAGGCGATGGCCAAACGGAAATCTGGAATGACCCCCTCATGGCTCCGCCATCGGTCGCTGCTCGGGGCCGAAGCCGTGCTCGCCGTCGGCCTCCTGCAAGAACTCGGCAGCCGACTCCTGCAAGGCTCGACCTTGCCCAATTGGGGCAAGGTCGCCTTCATCATGATCATGACCCTCGGCCTGCTCGGCGGCCTGATCCTGGTCATGCAAGGCCTGATCGGAAAAGTCATCGGCAAGGCCTATGACGCCGCCCCCGTGCCCTACGTCCTGATGCACCTGGGCGCCTTTGCCGGCCTGATCATATTGTATTCACTGATCTTCAACCTGCCGATCCTGCGCTAACCTGCGAAAAGAATTAACAGGAGGTCGCAGAGAAAAGGAGTGCGGCAGGAGGCGAAATGGTGGCCTCCAAGTAATCATTTTCTATTCGCTCCTTTTCGCTTTTCTCCGCCCCTCTGCGCCCCTCTGCGCCTCTGCGACCTCCTGTTCAGTAGTTTTTCTCAACATTCGGGTGTTGGTGGTTCGTTGACCAAATCGAGCTGCGGATTTCATCGGGGCTGATAGTCTTGCGCGCCACGAGGTGATTTCATGGGCGTTATGTTGTTTTTCACGTTGTTGGCAGTGGGCGCGCTGGTCGCGGCGTGGGCCCTTCATGTTCCGCGCCTGGCGCGGGTCGCCTTGGTGGTGATGTCGCCGGCCTTGTTGATGCTCGGCCTGATCCTGGGGTCGTCGGTCGTCGTGCCGGTCGATCAGACGGGGGTCGTCAATCGGCTCTTCGGGGCGCCTTTGCCATCCGGAGACATCGTCGCGCATCATGGCGAACAGGGACCGCAGGCCGAAATCATCGGGCCCGGCTGGCATTTCGGCTACTTCCCTTTTCTGTATGAAGTCGAACTCGCGCCGGTGGTCGTGATCGCGCCCGGCAGCCTGGGTTTTGTCACCGCGCGTGACGGCAAACCTTTGGGCGAAAACGAGACGTATGCGCCGCCGTGGGAGAGCACGGCGGACATGCTCGACCCGATGACGTTTCTCAGCAAAGGCGGACACCGCGGACCGCAGACCACCGTGCTGACGCCGGGTACCTACCGCTACAACCCGCGACTCCATGAGATCACCATGATCGAAGCCCTCAATGTCGCTCCGGGAAATGTCGCGGTGATCAAGAGCAACAGCGGCATCCTGGCCGAAAAGCTTGCCGATACGGTGCTGGTCAACGGCACCCCGCTGGTCGCCAATGGCAATCGCGGAATCTGGCGTGAACCCTTGCCGCCTGGCGCTTATTACCTCAACAGCCAAGCTTTCCAGCCGACCATCGTCAAGACCACCCAGCGGGTCTACGTCTATCAGCAGGGTGCCATTCGGCAGCAGTCATTGAAAAAGGACAGCCCACAGGATTGGTCGGTGATCGTACGCAGCAAAGATGGCTTCAGCTTTCCGGTCGATGTCCGGGTCGGCTGTGCGGTCGAATCCAAAGACTCGCCGTATCTGGTCGCCCTGCTCGGGGATCCGGACAAGATGGTGCGCGATGACCAAGAGGATGAGCAACTCGAGGTCCTCGAAGCCAAAGTCATCCTGCCCGCGGTCCGCGCGATCTTCCGCAATGTCGCCGAAACCATGAACGCTTTGGAATTCGTCAATGCGCGCTCGACGATCGAGAAGACCGCGACCCAGCGGATGACTGAAGAGCTGCGCAAATTCCGGGTCACCTGCGATGGGGTGTACGTGGGCAACATCCACCTGGATGCCAGCGAAGCGGGCAAAAAACTGATCCTGACTCAAACCGATCGCGAAGTCGCGGTGAACCAGCAGACTTTGTACGCCGAACAGCGGAAAGCCGAGGAATCCCGCGCGACCTTGGTGAAAGCCGCCGAAGATGCCGAACAGCAGCGCAACCTGGCCAAGGCGACCTACGAGGTGCTGGTCAAGGAACAGGGCGCCAAAGCCCGCACCGCCGAAGCCCGGGGTGAGGCCGAATATCAGACGATCACCGGCGAAGGCCGCGCCAAAGGATACGATGCGATGGTGCGTTCGCTGGGTCGCGAACAGGTTGCTCAGCTTGAATTGCTCAAGCTGGTGGCCGAGGGCAAAGTCCAGATCACCCCCCAGGTGATGATGACCGGCGGCGGCACTGGCGGCCCGATGGATGCGCTGGCCGGCACGTTGCTGCGCCAGCAGGCGCAAACGGGAACGTCCACCGGAGCCAAGCCATGAAGCTCTTATTGTTCATCTCGCTGCTGGTGGTCCTGGTGTGCCTGGGAGTCGTGATCGGAGCGGTTCTCGCCAGTCGCGGACGTGGCGATCGATAAGTCCTTGAGCGGCTGCAATCGTCCTTGGTGAGGTCCCCACGTTGCGGAACGCCGCCCCGTGGTAAAATTCAGCTCATGGTTCGCCCCAATACGGTCATCGACAATTATCGGCTGGCCAGCCGCCTGGGGGCAAATTCCTATGGCGAGGTGTGGGCCGCACGTGAATCGATCACCGAACGGCTGGTCCGGATTAACTTCCTGAGCGGCGGCGACGATTATCAAGTCACCCGTTTTACCCGCGCGATCTCGTTGCTCGCGCAACTCAACCACGTCGCGATCGTCGCCCACACCGGGCACGGCTTCCATCAGCATCTGCCGTACTTGGCGACTGAGCATGTCCAGGGTCCGACCCTCGCCACGCTGATGACCAACGGCGGACGGATGGATGAGCTGCGCGTGCTGCACATTGCCGCGCAGGTGGCCGATGGCCTCAATCATGCGTCACGCACGGCGGACATGATCCACCGCAACCTTGGCCCCGAGACCATCCTCGTCGACCTGGCAAGCATGGAGGAGGACCAAGATCGGATCCGGATCAAGATCATCGACTTCGGCCACGCACTCGGCCGGCGGCTGGTTGATCGGTATGACCTCGAGCTGGTCGCCGAGGAAGCCGAATTTCAGCGTGCGGCGCAAAAAGAGATCGTTGGCACGCCGTTGACCATGGCTCCTGAACAGGTTCAGGGCGGGCGGCTGACCGCAGCGACCGACATGTATGCGCTCGGCGTGACGATGTATCTGCTGCTCACCGGCAGTCCGCCCTTCACCGGCAGCGATGACGAATTGCGCAATGCACATGTGCGCACGGCGCCGCTAGACCTGCTTCAGGTGGTGCCTGCTCTCAACAGTGGCACCGCCTCGCTGGTCAAACGCCTGCTTGCGAAAAATGCCGATGCCAGATTTCCTGATTGGGCAAGTTGCCTGAGCCGGATCCAGCAGTTGGTTTCGCAGGTGGAAAGCAGTCGGCCCGCACGCGTCGCACCCGGCACGGGCAAGCAGACCCGGCGCGCCACGGTGACTTATCAAAACACCCCGCGCGGCGGAGCCGTGGCGGGTGGGGTCGCGGGTGGAGATCCCAAACCTTTGGAGGCCCCGCCATCCGGGATCCAGGACGAGCGCTATTTCTTCAAGGCCCTGGGCGAGCGGCTGAAATCAAACCAGGCCACTCCGGGCGCCGTTGCGAGTGCCATCAGCGCCAGTGATCGAGAATCCGCACCGTTGGTCGATGACGGGCTGACCGCCGAGCAGCGGGCGGCGGTGTGGGCCTTTCTGTTCCGCAATCCGGCGATTCGCGATGCCTCGGTCAATCTCGCCGCGGCTGAAAATCCGTTTCCGGACGGAGACCCAAACGAGAGTGAAATTCCTGTCCCGGCTACCGAGCAGGCCGCAGCGGGCGAGCCGTTCACCGAGTCCGCCGCCGGCGAATCAGCCGGCTTGTCCGATGAAGAACAGATCATCGCCAACATCCCGGCCTTTGCCGACATTTTCGTCAATCTCGATCAATCGACCACGGCCTCAGCGGCGCATCAGACCCGCCAGCCCAGCGCCGATGAACCGCGCAACCCGATCCAATCGCCGTTTTGGAAAATGGCGCTCGAGAATCTGCGGGTCGCGATCATCGGCAAAGTGAATTATCAGGCCAACGTCCCGGCCTCGTTGTCGTCGCGCTTCACCAAGAAATTGCGCCGCCTGATCGCCAGCCGCGAAGATATGCTCGCAGATGTCAGCGATCTGCTCGACAAAGGCACGTTCGATCAAGCCGAAGAGCTGCTGAACAAGTTGGCGACGACCGTGCGCAAGGATGGACCCGCCGGCAATGACGCCTGGATCTGCCTGTTACGGGCGCGGATGTTCGCCCTGCGTGGGGATTTCGTGACCGGTCTGAAATGGGCGCAGAACGCCGTCAGCCAACGGCATCCTGATCCCCTGGCCCTGGCGTTGGTCGGCTTGGCGCACCTGCAATTGCGCCGGGTGCAAACCTCGATTGCGATTTTCGACGAGTCAGCCAAGGCTCATCCCGACTCGGCGCTCGGGCCGCTGGGCCAGGCGACCATCCTCTTCCTGGCTGGACTGAACAGCAAAACGGATCTCGCTTTTCACGAAGCCAGCCATCGCCAACCACTGGCCGCACTCACTCGGCTCGCTGCCTTGCGTTGCCGGGCGAATCGCGACCCCGAGGGCGAAATCACCTTTTTGAAAACCCTGCTCACCAACACCGCCGCCGACTGGGAACTGAACGAACGCATTCAGGAAATCATGAAGTCATCGAGCACCAACCAGGATGGCAGCGACCGGCTGTAGGAGCGGGTCCTTGCTCCAACCGGCAGGCGGGCTCCGACAGACTCCTAGCCGCCTCTTCCGCTTTGCGGCCTCGCCGGCGTCCTATCCTTACCGGCCATGACCGCCCTGTTCTTCGTGCTCGCGGCCCTCGGCTTCGGCTTCGTGATCTTCATCCATGAGCTGGGACATTTCCTGTTCGCCAAATGGGCCGGGGTCAAGGTCGAGGTCTTCTCGATCGGTTTTGGCCCGCGCCTGCTGACCAAGCGCATCGGCGAAACCGAGTACAGCATTTCACTGCTGCCGCTTGGTGGCTACGTGAAAATGACCGGCCAAGAGGACATGCCTGAGGATGCCGCCAATCCGGGGACGGCGGCCACCGCCCACGATCCGCGCAGTTTCCTCAATGCGTCACCATCGTGGAAAGCGCTGATCCTGCTCGGTGGCGTGCTGTTCAATTTCCTCAGTTCCTACGCCCTGCTGCTCGGCTTGGCGGCGTACGGCCTGCCGGTCATGCGCCCGATGGTGGGCGAGGTGCAGACCGAGATCATCGGCGTCGACAACCAGCCGCACATCAGTCCGGCGATGGAGATCGGACTGCGTCCCGGCGATCGGGTGCTGACCATCAATGGCGAAAAAGTGTGGTCGTTCGAAGACCTGGTGACCGGCGCGATGGTCGCCGGGCGCAAGCCGGTGGTGCTGACCGTCCAGCGTCCGGGGTTGGTCGATCCGCTGACCTTGCCGACCAGCGGCACGGTCAGCGCCGCCTATGATAATCAGCTTGGTCGCCCGGTGCTGGGCATCCAGCCGGCCTTTTCCAATCGGGCGATCGACGTCGCCGCCTTGATGCCCCCCTCGCTTTCCGCGCCCGAGCGGGAGGCCCCAGCGATCAAGCCTGGCGAGCACGTCGTGGCCATCGCCGGCCAACCGTTGTCTGCGGACATCACTGGCCAAGAGATCATCGAACAGCTGAATCCATATTTCGGTTCGACGGTGACGCTCGGCGTGACCTCGGGCACCGGCACTGCGGTCCGCGAAGTCAGCCAGATGTGGGCAGGACCATGGGGCGGATATGGAACCACCCTGGGTCTGCCGGTGGTCGTCAGAGTGCTCACCGCAGGCGGGCCGGCCGCGCAATCGGGGCTGCAGGTCGGCGATACGCTGATCTCGGTCGATGGCGTGGTGGTCACCGGCGAGGAACACTTCCTAGCGCTGGTGCGCACGGCGATGAATCGCGATGGCCGGTGCTCGATCGAAGCCCTGCGCGCCGCCGCCGATCACGTCAGTCCTGCGCAGTCGGTCGTCGCCCTGCTCAGCGGCAAGGAGAACGGCGGCCGGATCCGCATCGGCGTCAGCGTTGCGTCCCAGACCAGCGGCCAATTGCTGACCGTCACTCCGGCACTCGATGGCAAGCCATCGGCGTTGGCCGCGGCCGGAGTTCGTGCCGGCGATACGATCCTCGATTATTCACGAGACCAGGCGACCCAGGCCAGCGCGCTGATCGCCCGCGGCGGAACGACGATCATGGTGCCGTGCTCGGCCACCGGGCGCGAAACCGCGCTCAGCGGCCGCGAGACCGGGCGGTTCGCCAAATGGTTTGGCGACCAGGGCGAACGGGCATTGTCCGCACGTCTGGCCGGAGCCACGGTCGTCGCCCACGCTGACCCCGATGGCCAACCAACGGGGTCGCCGGCGCCGGGCCTGCTGCTGGTTAAAACTGCCGGTGGTACCGATCTCACGGTCGACCTGCGTCCGCTCAAAACCGATGGGGTGGCGTTGCTCGCGGCAGTGAAACCCGGCGATCGCATCGTCGCCCTGATCGCCCTTGGCGACGCTGCCCAGTGGCAGGTGCTGCGCGGTGCCGAAACCCCGGTGCGGGAATTGGCGCTGATCGCGCGACGGGTCGGCTCACCACTGGCATTCGATATCGACAAAGAGGCCTATCGCCTGGCCGGCCCGGGAGAGGCCTTCGCGATCGCCAATCAAGCGACCCACACGATGGTCTGGCGTTCGCTCCAATTCATTCCGCGCTTTTTCCGTTCGGCCGAAAATGGCGGCGTCGATGCCAAGAAATCGCTGCAAGGCCCGATCGGCATCTTCGACACGCTGCGCCGTCAGGCCGAGGATTATGGCTTCGACAGCTTCCTCAAACTGGTCGCGCTGATCGGACTGAATCTGGTGCTCGTCAATCTGCTGCCGATCCCGATCACCGATGGCGGGCAGCTGGTTTTCCTCGCGATCGAGACCGCCATGGGTCGGCCGCTGCCGCCGTTGGTGCGGACGATCGCCGCGTACATTGGCCTTGCCCTGGTGGTCGGCCTGATGCTGTTTGTCACGACTCTCGACATCACCCGTCGCCTCTAGGAAATACCCACCATGAGCGACGAACCCCAGCCGCCTAAAAGCCCCTCGCCCGATACCGGGCGCTTTGGCATCGCGGGAACGCCCGACGAACGGCGCGACTCGAAAGTGCTGATGGAAGCCCTTGGCCAGCGGAAGGACGAGCTGGGCGCGGCGGCCCAGTTGCCCGCAGAGGACCGCGCGCTGTCCGAGCGGATCCTCGGCGAGGCCCGCCGCCGCTCTGAGCAGATTTCGGGCAGCGAGAATCCCGCGGCCTCAGCCCGCACCCCAGTGACGGCGGAGCGGATCCCGTGGTGGATCTACGTCGCCTGGATCATCGCCATCGTCGGCTCGATCCTCGCCTTCCGCTATTGGTTGTGAGACCCGCCGATGCGCGCCTACCACGAGCTCCTGCAGCACATTCTCGATCACGGCCGCGATCGCGAAGACCGCACCGGCACCGGCACCCGGGGGGTGTTTGGCTATCAGATGCGCTTCGATCTGCGCCTCGGATTTCCCCTGGTCACGACCAAAAAGCTGCACCTCAAATCGATCATCAATGAGCTGGTGTGGTTCCTCTCCGGGCGCACCGACAACCAATGGCTGATCGATCACGGCGTCAGCATCTGGAATGAGTGGGCGACGCCCGACCAATGCGCGCGCTTTGGACGCGGAGCAGGCAATCTGGGCCCGGTGTACGGCCATCAGTGGCGAAATTTCGGGGCCACGAAATTGCCCGACGGCACCTATGCCCGGGACGGCCTCGATCAGATCACCTGGGTCATCAACGAGATCCGGCGCAATCCGAATTCCCGCCGGCTGATCGTCACCGGGTGGAATCCCAACGAGCAGAACGACGTCGCCCTGCCTCCGTGCCACACCCTGTTCCAATTCTACGTTCAGGATGGCGAGCTGTCGTGTCAGCTCTATCAGCGCAGCGCCGACTCGTTTCTCGGCGTACCGTTCAACATCGCGAGCTACGCTTTGCTGACCTGCGTCATCGCCCAGGTCACTGGGTTGAAGGTCGGCGATTTCGTGCACACCCTGGGTGATGCGCATCTCTATCGCAATCACCTCGACCTCGCGCGCTTGCAACTTGCTCGTGATCTCAAGCCATTGCCGACGCTGACCCTGAACCCGACGTTGACCGACATCTTCGCGTTCTGTTTCGAAGACGTGACGATCACCGGATATGATCCGCATCCGGGGATCAAAGCTCCGGTCGCGATCTGAGATGCGCATCCTCAGCAAGCATCTGCCGCTGGCGATGGTGGCGGCGATGGCGCGCAATCGGGTGATCGGCAATGCCGGCCAGCTGCCGTGGCATGAGCCGGCGGATCTCGCGCATTTCAAACGCATGACCACCGGCCACGCGGTGATCATGGGTCGCAAGACCTGGGATTCGCTCGGTCGACCGTTACCGCGCCGGCGCAATCTGGTGGTCACCCGCCAACCCGGTTTCATTGCCAACGGGGCTGAGGTGTTTGCCGATCTCACCCAGGCGATCGCTGCTGCGCGCGCTACCGATGACGAACCGATGATCATCGGCGGCGGCGAAATCTACGCCCTCGCGCTGCCCTTCGCGACCCGCATCGAATTGACAGAGATTGCCTGCGAACCCCCTGGCGATGCGTATTTTCCCGCATTGGGCGCCGAATGGGTCATTGCGGATTCCCGCACCAGCGGCGCCTGCACGTTTTGCACCTGGATCCGCGCCTGACGTTTTGCGTGATGATGCCGATCGCCCTCATGAGTCCGTACATGACCTCGGTGGCGGGCTTTACCGAAATGAGGATCAGGCGCGACGGTGCCGGGACCTGATTTCGCGCGTAAGAGCTCGCGGTCGCGGAGGTGCTCCGGGCTGCAGTCGCTCTCGGACTGGTCGTCGGCTCAAAATTCATTCCCCAACCGGCGGCGCACCAGCTCACGTTGGGCGCCGGTGCGCACCACGCGCAGCATCAGGTCGCTGTCGGGCAGATCGAGCGCGGCCAGGCGATCGCAGACTGCGTTGACTTCAGTTTCAGCGGCAAGGTAGGTGCGTAGGGTTTCCCACAGGCGATCTCTTGAGGCACCAGTGGCGGTGACATGAGCCGCGGGGGCAACAGTGGCGGGGGCAACAGTGGCGGGGGCAACAGTG
>JANYGY010000275.1 GCA_025362255.1 Planctomycetales bacterium | reverse complement strand
CACCTACACCCCGGAAGCACGTCAGGCGCTCCATAGCTTAACAGTTCCGGATGCAGCGCGTAGCCCAGCGGAGAGTCAGCGCCTGGGCGCGGTCATCGCTGAGGGATCCCTGACCATGCTGCCGAATGGTTCCAGCTGGGTTGTCGAGGCGATTCCGGCTGGCAAAGCCATCTTCATGACCTTCGCCCGGAAGAAATTGGGTGGTGCCTCTTCCGTTTCTCTTCCTGACCAAAAATAGTCTTTGAAGAAGGAATAGAGGGTACCGGGCTGGCAGGTCGACCTAAGCAGAATCAGTATGCGTAAACAGTCCTGTTGGCGTGGGCGGGGTCACGGATAGATCTCTAGACCCGCCAATCCGGGATAGGTGTTTCCGGATATGGCGCCTGATGTGTTGGTTTTTTATTCTGTTCTGCTTGATCTTTATCAGGTATAGAGTGCAGCTTCTTTGGTTCAGTGTTAATCCTTCTGGCAACCTGGCCATGGAGGCGCGCTTTAGCCACGATCCACCTGTATCGATTTATTTTTCAAAGGCTTCTCACCTACAATTCCAACGTCTCATGCGCACCTGGTTGAGACCGAGTCGCCACCGCGACCAGCTGCGGTGCCAAGCCCGGGCCGAACTGCCATAACGCCTGAAACAAACTCATGGTGCGTTCTTGAAGTTGCCCGCGGGGTCGCAAGTACGCGCGCAACGAACCGGCAGCTGGAAGCCCTGCACGCCCACGCGCCAAGGTGCTGAGTCGGCGGGCCAAGTGCACACGTTCGTTGGCGAGACGTCGGGATGAGCCGGACAAGCCCGGGGTCATCTCGACTTGACGGAGCACCTCATCGAATGCGGCCAAACTGGTTCCGTTTTCAAACGGTGGCGGATCGCGCAACGCGTCTGGCAACTCGGGCGAGCCGCCCAGCGCGGCGCAGGCGCGGGCGCACCACGTTGGCACCAGGGTCACCGAACATCGGGGAATCAGTTCTGGCTGAGCAACTTGGAGCGCGGCGTACAACGGCATGATGAAACGATGATATGCCAACTCGCCTGGACCGCCGACATAGGCGGTGCAGGGAAGTGCCGCCTGTTGCAGGATCGGACGTAACGCGGCACCGGGGCTGAGGCGATCGAGCCCGCCGGTCGTCAAGATTTCGCGCGCTTGGGCAGGCGTCACCGGCAGGCGGCCAGAAGCGTCATCGACGAATAATGGCGCTTGGGCAAGCTCACCGAACGGATCGCCGCGACCTTCTCGCAGCAGTCGGAGTCGTAGTTCGGCAAGCTCATCGGTCGGCCAGTGGTCAAGTGCCCGGGTCAGAGCGCTCGACCAGCGCGAGCGCAGGCTGTGACCCTCGATGGCTTCGACTTCGGGGAACAACGTGCGCACCAGACGACAGAGCCAGGCGCCCATGCCTTCGTCAGCGATAGACGCCTGACCGCGCAGAAATTCGCTGCCTATGCCGGCGCCGAGGTGGTCGTGGCACGCCGAGAACACCGCTTCAAACCATGCGCTGGCAGGCCGGAAACGCAGACTGGCGCGGCCGAGACCCAATGCTACCGAGCAGCGTTTGATCGTGCCATCGCGCAAGACGAGATCGGCATGGCTGGCTTCGCCGAGATCGTGGTCTTCGCTGGCGCACCAGAACAGTGCCGACTCTTTGCGCTGCCGGGCCAAGGCCACGGCATGGGCGATCTTGATCAAAGTGTACAGCGGCCCGCCACCGACCGCCGGCTGCTGTCCGGTTACGATCACGCGCGAGCGTTTCGCCGCAGCCCGACGAGCACCATGAACGACAGCAGCAAGGCGACCGAGCCGGAGCCGAGACCGCACAATCCACCACCGCCCGAATCCGAATTGCTGGCAGGCGCTGGGGCAGCCGGCGTCGGCGCGATCAGAGTGGGATCAGTGGTGGTGGTCAGGCCACCGGTGCCGCTACCGCTGCCCGTGGTACCGTTGCCCGCAGCGCTGGATTCGCGGTAACCGAAAATGCTCAAGCCGACTCCGCCGAGGGTGCCGGTGGTGCCGGCGGTACGATCAGCGACCTCGATGCGCCAGGTGCCGTTGGGATTTTCGCCCCAGTGGCCGAGGCTGGTGAACACCCGAGTTCTTGCAGCCGTCGCATCATATTTACGTCCGGTCACCACCGACTTCGCACCGCTGGGTGCGGTCAGGGTATAGGTCAGCTGACTTTGATCGGCGTGCGTCACGGTTACTGCAAACTCCACCGTCTCTACGCGAAAGTCAGCGTTGGTGGCAATCGCCAGGTTGCCGCCAACCCCGGTGACGTTGCCATCCGGAATTGCCTGCTGAACCGACGCCGTGGCTTGCAACGGGGTGGCTTCGGCGGGGATCAGCGTCCAACTCGCAACGGCGGCCACCGCGGCGGTCGCATCGATGCGACCGAAGCCGAACAACGGGCTCCAATGCAGGGCCGGGCCACCACCGGTCGGCACCGGCAGGGTTCGCCAAGTGGAATCCGTTGGATTCACTTTCACCGCGGTACGCGCGATGATGTGGCGAACATCGCGCCAGGTCAGATTGGGATTTTGTTCCAGGATCAACGCTGCAACGCCCGCAGCTTGGGGCGCGGCGAAGGACGTGCCGATCACGCCACTTCCGTTGAGGGTATAATCGCCACTTGGGGAAACGTCGCGATTAAAGCCCTTATTCAAACCTTGGCGATCCGTGGTGATGATCCCTGCGTTGTCACCGACCGGAGCGTTGGCGAAGAGACAGACCCCTGACTCGGAATAGCCGCTGGCCGCACCCACTCCATTGGTCGCCCCGATCGCCATCACCAGGCGATTGCTGGCATAGCCATCGAAATCTGCGCTATCGCTGCCGTGAGAGACCGCCCCTCCATCGCCTCGGCCGTTCCCCGAGGCGAATACATACACCACTCCTTTGCCGCCACGCCCGGCCGTGACCCCGGTCGCCAATGCGGTCTTCTCAACCGTCGACGGATCATCGGACAACGCTCCACGATCGATGCCTTCGTCCGACGGGCCCCACGAATTATTCGATACGCTGGTGCGATCCGCGACCACGGTGTCAGTCGCCGCGGCGCGCCAACCCAGGGCCGCGGCCTTTTGCGAACTGGTGATCCCGACCCCCACGATCAGACGGATCGGGATGATCCCGGCCTGATAGGCCACGCCGGTGACCCCGATGGAGTTGTTCCCGCGCGCTGCCGCGACGCCCGCGACGGCCGTACCGTGGGCTTCGATATCGTCGTCCAGGCTGGCGCTGTAAGATCCCTCAGCCGAGGGATCCGCGTCATCACTGGCGATGTCCCGCCCGAGAGCCGTCCTAAGATTAGCGGTCAGATCCGGATGACTGAGATCAAATCCAGAGTCGACGACCGTGATGTTGACCCCCAGACCGGTCGCGCCGGCTGTCCAGGCGCCCACAACGTTGAGGTCGTTGCCCGCGCCACCAGAAATAACCGTGCCGTCATTCTTGAGATGCCATTGGGCAGGGGTCAGGTCGTCGGGCACGACGCGCAGACGTGCAGGCGCGCTGACCACCTGCTCGACCCACACCACGGTAGGCTCGGCACGCAAGGCCGCGGCCGCCGCGATCGCCGCGCGCACATCGCCCACTGAGGACAACTCCCACACGCCGGCCAATGGTCCCGGCGCAACGCTCAGATGATGACGCGCAGCCAGCGCCTGGACATCACTGCCGGCAGTGAGTTTGACGAGCACCGCATCATGCAGCTCGATGTTCGAAGCATTTTCGAGGCGCAGCACCCGAGCTGCCGGCGCGGCTTTGGCATTCGCAGCTGGATCTTTTTGCGCCCGAGCCGGCAACGTCACCGTGATCAGTTGGCCGCCATACGACACAACGACGTCCTCGGCTCCGTCTTGGGCCGAGAGCCGGTTGGAAAGCATGCCCGCGATGAGGAGCAGGCTGAGCGATACGCACGGAGTAACGAAAAAAGTTGAGCAGCGGTTCATGACGTTCACTTGTGCGTTGGAATGGAGGAGATGTCGGCTTCGACTGAGGCGACGTCAGCGTCGGCGCGCAAGGCGACCAGACGTTGATCAAGACCTAGCAAATCGCCGCGCGGCTGGGTCACCCCGCGCCAGGTGGATCCCGCCACCGTCACCGGATCCTGCAGATGATGACGGGCGAGGATCGCAGCCAA
>JANYGY010000272.1 GCA_025362255.1 Planctomycetales bacterium | reverse complement strand
GTTTTTCGGTCGTCAGCAGCTGCGCCATGGCTGAGCTCGACCACAGCGGCAGGGTGGCAGCGACGCGTTGGCAGCGGAGTTGCCACGCCGCCAACTGCGTGAACGCCGCGTCGGCCTCAGCGCTCTGAGGAAATTTCTCGAACAGCAGAGCCGCCGCAGGCACGGCATCCTCCGGCGCATATTCCGCTAGGTGCACGCGGACCAACGCCAACGCCAGGGTCGGGCTCCAGGTCCCAATCGCACCCATTTGCGTCGCCAATTCCGCAGGCGTGCGATCACCGTTGGCATAGCGCGCCAACGCCAACCACTCGGGCGTCACCGGCAATGCCACCGTGCCGCCTTCGGCGCGTACCAACCGCACGCCCTGATCGAGCACGACCGCCAGTTGCGCGTAGGCTTCACGCCGAGCCAGCCACGCACCCGTAGGTTTGCCCAACGGCGCATCGAACGCCGCGAATGCCGGCAAGGCCCCGCTGATCGGCACGCCGTCACGGCAGAGAGTCCGCCACTGAACTGAGGCCTGCAACGCCAACACCTCTGAAGCGATGCGCGGATCTTTATCCGCCCACACCAGATGCCCCAGGTGCGGCGCTGCGTCAGCGCCACGATCTAGACCCACCAGAGCCCGCGCCAAAGCCAACCGCGCACGTTGTTCGGGCACCGAACCAGTGGTCGTGCGCCCGACCAAGGTGGCGAAGACCCCCTCCGCCGCATCGATTTCGCGCGCGGCAGCCAGCGTTTCGACCCGTGTCGCCAACGTCGCGTCATCTGCACGCCACGCCTGATCGACCGCATGATCTCCTGCCTTATCCACGGATGGCTCACCACAGCCGACCAACAAAAGCGAGATGACCGTAAGGACGACGGCGAGATGAAGCTGGCGCATGAGCGATGAACGGAGATGCCCGGCCAACGTTCAGCCGCGCACCGAGCATCAAGGCGACATCACCTCGCCTCAGGCCCCGCCGACACCCACCGGGCGGATCGCTTTCGGTAATCCGCCGAAGAGCCAGCCGCAGGCGACTGCGGTCAGGGCCGTGCCGAGGGCTCCGACCACCAGGCGCTTGAGGGTGAGGTCGCCAAATCCGGTGAGCACGCCATCGGTCACGTGGACCACCAGGTAGCACGAGGCGGCCCAGACGATCCAGGCGGCAGCGCGGGTGCGGAAAAGGAAGCGGCGCAGCGGCAGGAAAGCCACTCCCAGGATGGTCAGGATGATGGTGTGGAAACCGAAGCCCACCGGGTCGGCGAGATCGCGCGCCAGGCCGGCGATACCTGCACGGCCGACGACTCCGGCTTCGGTGCCATCGACCATCGCCCACGCCGCGAGCGCCAGCGAGAGATCCGGCGCGAACCACCACACGGACAAGCAGGCGTGGTCGATGATCGCCGCGAGCAGCATCAGAATTGCATAGATCGCCAAGCGCACGCGTGCAGCCTCGGCTTGCGGCGCGCGCGGCCAAGGGACCATCGGCACCATGCGACACGCAGGCATCGACGAAGCGGGATATGGTCCAACCCTTGGGCCATTGGCGATCGGCTGCGCCATCGTCGAGGGTGGTCCGGTAGCGGAATTGGAGCGCGCCTTTGCCGATACGGGAGTGGGCGACAGCAAAAAAATCCATGATCCGCGGACGCTCGCCCCGTTGGAAATGGTGGCCCTGCCGGCAATCGCGTGGCTGACCGGCTTCATGCCCGACACCGCCGCGGATGTGTTCGCGGTGCTGGGCGAAAGCGCGACGCTGCGCAACGGAACCCCATGGATGGAAGAAGCCACCACCGTGCGTCTGCCGGTGGCCGCCACCGCGTTGCCGACCTGGCGCATTCCGACGGTCACTCCGGTTGGCTTGACGGGGGCGCTGATCCAACCGCGCGCCTACAACGCTTTCCTCCGCAGCCGAGCGGGCAACAAAGCTGATCTCGAATGGCAGAGCATCGGCCGATTGCTGGCCGATGCCCATACCTCGACCGCGGCGCAACGGACGGTGGTCGATCGGCTCGGCGGCCGCAAATTTTACCGCGACCTGCTGCAGACGACCTTTCCGAATGACCTGGTGCTGGTGGTCGAGGAGACTTCGCACGTCAGCCGCTACACTCTGGTGCGTGAGGCTCACGCTGATCGCGACATCGGATTCCATGTCGGTGGTGAAAGCTGCAGCCCACTGACCGCCATCGCCAGCTGCGTCGCCAAATACGCGCGCGAATTGCACATGCTGATGCTCAATCGCTATTGGACAGGCAGGATGAGCTGGCTGACCCCGACTGCGGGATATCCCCAGGATGCGAAACGTTGGCTCCATCAAGTCGGCACGGGCTACGTCGATGCCTGGAGCGACGACTTGGTGCGTACGATCGCCGATGAAAAGGTTTGATGATTTATTTACTGATTAAAAGTAGTCAAAAATAGTTTTCGACAATTTCATAATATTTCTACCATGCCCACGCATGGAAGCCGTTGGACCTTTACAAATTCGTGTGCTCCACCACCTGTGGAGCCACGGCCCGGGAACGGTCGGCGACGTTCACAGCGTGTTAAATGCGGAAAGCGAACGCACGGGAGGGCGGCAACTCGCCTACACCACGGTGCTGACCGTGATGCGCAACCTCGTCCGGCGAAGCATCCTCGACCAAGCGCCCGTCGGTCGAGCTCATCGCTTCACGCCGCTGATCACCAAAACCGAATACCAGCAAGCGATGATGCGCCAAGCCTGCATAGACCTGTTTGGTGGTGATCCGCGCGAGCTGGTGCGTTCGCTGACCGACGATGAACAGCTCGCGGTCGATTTGCGCGAACGTCTGCTCACCGCCCTGGCCTAAGCACATCCACCCACAAGGTGAGGGCGATGACCCCATTGGATCCCAAGCAGGTGACTGCCGCGATGCTGACGCTGCCTGCGTGGCAGGTGCTGGAGCAGGCGCAGACCAACGCCTTGCAGCGCAGCTACCGTTTTGCCGATTTCACGACGGCCCTCGATTTCATGAACGATGCCGCGCTGGAAATCCAGCGGCTGAATCACCATCCCGAATGGACCAACGTCTATGATCAAGTGCGCGTTCGGCTGACGACCCATGACGCCGGTGATCGGATCACGTCCGCAGATGTCGAACTGGCCAAGATCCTTGATTGGGTGGCGCAGCGGTTTGCCTGATCACCTTTTATCACTGACATGAACACGTCAGTTGGATCTGATGACCGGATTGAGATTTAGCGTTTCGACGACGTGCAGGCGTAGGGCATCGGCTTCGGCATCGGTCAACTTCACGCCGGCCTTGTTCACATAGAAGACGTCGACCGCGACATCACCCATGGTGTTGATGCAGGCATAGCCGATGTCAGCTCCGAAACTGCTGATCGCGCGAGTCAATTTCGACAACAATCCAACCTCATCTTTGGTATGGATGTCGACAATCGTGTGATGTTCGCTGGTGAGCTGTTCGACTTTCACCGCCGGATCATCAAAGCCGCTATCCGCTGGCCGCACCACCAGCGCATTGCGGCGTTTGGCGAGCAAGGTCAAAGGTTCCAATTCTCCGCGCGAAACCGCGTGCAGGTCCCGGCGCAGGCGCTGCCACAGATCATCGTCCTTGACCCGGGCCGGATAAATCGAGCTGAGGCGGAAAGAGTAGAGGACCATCGCCGTGCGGCCGCCGGAACCGTCGGTGATCCAGGTGCGGCAATCGATAATGTCGAAGCCGTGACCGGACAACGTCGCTGCCACATCGGCCAACAACCCCCGTCGATCAGGCATCGCACCGGTCAGCCGGATGAATTTTTCAGCAACCTCATAATTCAGCCCGATGCCCAACTCGGTCGCTTCGGCGAAAACCTGATAGTGGCTGGCGATGTCGGTGGTTTGCACCTGATGTTCATAGGTGTTGCCCAGACTGCGTAAAAATGGTTCGGCGGCGGATTCCTTGACCCCGCCCGAAACCAACGCTGCTTTGAGCTTGTCGTGGCGCGTGCCCGGGGCGACGCCGCCCGCGAGCTGCTCGGCGACGGCTTCGCGCAGGTCAGCCAGGATCGCTTCCTGCCAACCGGTGAGAATCCCTTCGCCGACCGCTTTGGCGTCGCACCAGGTCAGGCAATACAACGCGTCAAGATTGGCGACGGTGCCCATTTTTTCGGCGAACGTGCGCAGGAATTGCGGCTCGCGGAAGTCGCGCATGCGACTGGCGTCAGACAGCGAAACGTGACGTTCGACCAGGAAATAGACGAAATCCTCCTCCGAATCCGTCAGGCCCAGACGCTCGGCCACGCCTTCGATCATGATCGCGCCCCGGGCGACGTGACCTCGGCCCATGTACTTGCCCATATCGTGAAGCAGCAGCGACAAGGCGAGCAGATCTTTGCGTCCGACCGCTTCGAGAAGACGCGGCATGCCCGGCAGCCCCTGGGCTTTGCCGCTGGCCACTAGGTCGAGATTGCCCATCGCGATCAAGCTGTGCTCATCCACCGTGTATTGGTGATAACTGTCGAACTGCATGAGGCAGGTGAGGTTGCCGAACTCTGGCAGATACGCTCCGAGCAGGCCGCATGCGTGCATGTCGGACAAGATCGGCTTGGTCCGTCCGAGGTCGCCAAGTATTCCGAGAAACACCCGAGCCACGGTGCGGTCATGGCGCAGGGCGTGATCGATCCGATGCAGATTGGCGCGGATATCGCGCTGCAATTCGAGACTCAGGCGGGCATCGCGGCGCTGGGCCTCGCGCGTCATGCGCACCACCCGCGCGCCGGCGTCGGGGTGCTGCCACAGATTTTTATGGGCGACGTAGACCTGATTCTGCACGATGACGAAATCATCATCAATCGCCTTGCGGCTTTTGATTAGGATCGGCCGGCGACCGAGATGTCCCAACGCGGTCAGGCGACTGATTGCCAGATCGACCATCTGATGGACGTGGCGGACTTGCGCATAATAGCGCTTCATGAAATGTTCGACCGCCCGCAGCCGGCTGACATCGCCCCAGCCATAATGCTTGGCGACCAGCACCTGATCGGCGAGCTGGAACACATCGTGTTTGCGACCGTGGTGAAAATGCAGCAATGAACGCAGTCCCAACAGGAAATCGTTGGTGGCGTTGACCTCGCTCAGATCGTGATGGGTAAAGGAATCCAGCGCGCTCAGCGACGCGAGGTTGCGTGACCCCGAGACGACGAACGCCATGGTGCGCAACAACTGCACGTCACGCAAACCACCTGGGTTCGACTTCAGGTTGGGCTCCATCAAAAACAGGCTGACTCCGGCCTTCGCCCGTCGCTCGACCAATTCCTGCAGCTTATACAGCAGGAACTCCTTCGGACGGCGTTCGCGAAAACGCGTCAGCAGGGCGATCAACGCCTGCTGCACGGGCGCACCAGCGAGCAGGGGTCGCCATTCGACGACCGCCGTCGCGGTGATGAAATCTTCTTCCAGCGTGCGCGCCAATTCGCTCACTGATCGCTGACTGGCTCCGACGGTGAATTTCACGTCCCAGCACAAGGTCTGGAATTCATTGTAGAATGCGGCCTGCCACGGGGCGACCTGCTTGCCGACCCCGAGCACCAGCAGATCGAGATCGGAATAGGGATTCATTTCACCCCGGCCATAGCCGCCGACCGCGAGCACCCCGACGTGATCGCTCCAATCCGCAGGGGCGGCGACTTTGACCGCCGCGCGCTGCGCCAGATGGCAGACGATACCATCGGTGAGCGCGGTGATGCGCGCCACCACGTCGTTCCCGGTGATCTCACCGAGGTGTTCGATCTGCCACGCAGCGATCGCCTGATACTCGGCATGGCGCAGCATTTTTAAGGCCGCGATCGCATCCAGTCGCGAAAGCTCAGCGATGCGCTCCAGGGCCTGGGTCAGCAGCGGACTGAGTGCGATACCAGGGGACGATGCGGAGGTTGCAACCATGCATGGATCCTATGCGCGTTGCACCGGCGGGCACTCGGCCATCCTGCGAGCCCATGATTCCAGCGACCGTTTTGAATCCGTTGCGCATCCTGCCGGTGGCTGCGGGCCAAGCCGCCCGATGGCCGGTTCCCGGCTCCAAAAGCATCACCAACCGGGCTTATGTTTTAGCCGCCTTGGCCGAGGGCACGACGGTGCTCGAAAATGTCCTCGAAAGCGATGACACCGTTCACATGCGGACCTGCCTGAGCGCGATGGGCGTGATCATCCGCGATGGCGCCCCCGGCCAGGTGATCATCGAAGGCGGACGCTCGCGGCTACGCGCTCCGAGCATGCCGTTGTTTGTCGGCAACAGCGGCACGACCGTGCGTTTTCTCGCCGGACTCGCCGCCCTGATCCCCGGCTCGACGACCTTTGTCGGCGACGCGCACATGGCCAAGCGGCCGATCGCGGATCTGGTCGATGGCTTGCGCCAACTGGGAATCACCGTGGATTGCGCCAGCGGCTGCCCCCCGATCACGGTTCATGGCGGCACCTATCGCGGCGGTGCGATCACGCTGGCCGGGACCAAATCGAGCCAGTACACAACCGCCTTGCTGATGATCGCCGGCTTGGGCGAAGCCGACCTGCAGATCACCATCGAAGGGACGCTGGTCAGCAAACCGTACGTCGACATGACCCGTCAGATGGTCAAGGAATTCGGCGGACTGATCGATGCGACCGCTGATGGTTTCATCGCTCGGCGCACCGGCACCTATCGCGCCCGGTCCTATCGCATCGAGCCTGATGCCTCGACGGCGAGTTATCCCTTCGCGCTCGCGGCTGCTGGGTGCCATACCATCCAGATCGATGGTCTGACCGGCACGTCACTGCAGGGCGACTACGGATTTGTCGAGGTCCTGCGCACGATGGGAGCGACGGTGATCAAGACGCCACATCACACGATCGTCAAACGTGATCGCGGCGATGCGCCTTTGCGCGGCATTGACATCGACCTCCATCATCTGTCCGACACGGTGATGACCCTTGCCGCGATCGCCCCCCTGTGTGTGGGCCCGACCACCATTCGCAATATCGCCAACATCCGGATCAAAGAGACCGATCGCCTGCTGGCCACGGTCACTGAATTGCGCCGTCTCGGGCAAGAGGTGAGCCATGGCGATGACTGGTTGCGCATTGTTCCCCAACCGCTGGTGCCCGCCGCGATCGAGTGCTATGGCGATCACCGCATCGCGATGAGCTTTGCCGTGCTCGGCGCGATCGTCGATGGAGTTACGATCACTGATCCTGCGTGCAGCGCGAAGACCTATCCTGGTTTCTGGGATGATCTGGACTCTTTCCGCGCTCAGCAGATGACCCGGATTGTGGCCCAGTCATGAGCGGACTACGCATCATCGGCGGCACCTTCGGCGGGCGCAAATTGCTCGCGCCCAGCGGTCTCGACACCCGGCCGCTGCCCGATCGGATCAAACAGTCATTGTTCGATTGGCTCGGCCAGGATCTGAGCGGTCTGCGGGTTGCCGACATTTGTGCGGGTTCGGGCGGATTCGGCCTGGAAGCGTTCAGTCGTGGCGCCGCTGAAGTTCATTTGGTCGAGGCCGGCAGCCACGCCTTGCCGGCGCTGGGAACCAATCTGCGGGCGATCGGCAGTCCGTCAGCCGTGCATCTGCATCCGCATCCGTTTCAGAACGTGCTGCCGCATCTCCATCGCCTCGATCTGGTGTTTGCCGATCCGCCATTCCCCTGGTTCGCCGACGAGCCAGCGACCCTCAGCGAGTTGCTGACCATGGCGGCGGCGAGTCTGCATGATGACGGTGAACTCGTCCTGCGTGGTGAACGCGGCCAACAATTGCCGTCCTTGCCGAACACCCTGCGCCTGAGCGAAACTCGCGAGTACGGACGCAGCTGGGTCGGGCGTTACGTGCGCATCGCGACTGTTTAGGTACCAACCGTCAGCGTTAGACCGCAGCGTTAGACCGCAGCGTTGAGCATATCGTCGACGGTCGGCAAGCGTTCACGACGTTGTCCCATGGTCGGCCGGCAGGCGAGCAGCGCTTTGGTGTACGGATGTTGAGGATTCGCGAATACGTCAGCGACGGTGCCAGATTCAACCTGCGCCCCGTGACGCATGACGACGACCCGATCGGCCAGCTCGGCGACCACGCCCAGATCGTGGGTGATGAACAGCACCGCCATGCCCAACTCGCGCTGAAGCCGTTTGAGCAGGTCGAGAATCTGCGCCTGAATCGTGACATCGAGCGCCGTGGTCGGCTCATCGGCAATCAGCAATCGCGGACGGCAGGCAAGTGCCATCGCGATGCACACCCGTTGGCGCAACCCGCCTGACAACTCGTGCGGATACGAACCGATGCGCTCAGCCGGCTTGGGGATGCCGACCTGGGCAAACAGCTCGATGACCCGCGCCCGGCGCTCGGCCGCATTCAACGGGGTGTGCAACTCGAGCGCCTCGGCCACCTGGGCGCCGACGGTCCACGTTGGATTGAGCGCCGACATCGGTTCCTGGAAGACGATGCCGACTTCACCGCCGCGGATCTGACGCAGGCGTTTGTTGTCCATGGTCAGGACATTGTCACCGGCAAAGCGGATAGCTCCGCGTGGATACGTCGCCGGCGGTTCTTTGAGCAATCTGAGGATGCTCATCGACGAGACGCTCTTACCTGAACCGGACTCGCCCACCAACGCCACGACTTCGCCTTGATCGATATGCAGGGTCAGGCCTTTGACTGCCTGAACCTGGCGTTCGCGACCAACGAAAGTCACATGCAGATCATCTATTTCGAGCAGTGCCATGTGATCAGTCCTTTATTCGCTAGCAGCATCGGCCGCCTCGCGCAGTCCGTTGCCGATGAGATTGAGCGCTGAAACGAGGACGAACACCGCCATGCCAGGCAACCAGATCAAATGGGCGTAAGCGATATTCTGCCGCCCTTGCTCAAGCAGCATGCCCCAGCTCGCCACCGTCGGATCGCCAAGTCCGACAAATGACAGGGCGCTTTCACTGCCCACGGCACCCGCGATGCCAAAAGTAGCCGTGATCAGCAATGGGGTCAGGGCATTGGGAAGAATGTGACGGAACATGATGCGCAGCGAACCCAAGCCGAGAGCCTGACCAGCAGCGACGTAATCGCGTACCGATTGGGCAAGGAATTCACCGCGCACCAATCGCGCGGTGCCGGCCCATCCCGTCAGACCGATGACCACCATGATCACGAATATGTCGCGCCCGGTCATCGCCACGACCACCAGGATCAGAATGAAGGTCGGGAAGCACATCATGATCTCGACCAGGCGTTGGATCATCAGATCGACCCACCCACCAAGGTAGCCGCTCAACGCGCCGAGCAGCGTTCCGATCAACAGGGATAAACCGGTAGCCACCAGACCGACGGTGAGACTGATACGCGCCCCGGCGAGCATCTGGGCGGCGACATCCTTGCCGGCGGAATCCGTGCCCAGCCAAAAGCGTCGGCCGCTCGTCTGGTCGACGCTTCCCGGCGATTTGAGGATCTGTGAAGCGATCGGCGTCATCGCCCGGAAGGGCACCGGGGCGAAGATCGTCATCGCCTTAGCATGGTCTTCGGTGATCAGGGCCTGGCTTTGCCGTCGATAGCGCCAAATCGCCTGCCAATCGCCTGATACAGAAGTGGTCGACGCTGACGAAACCGCCGAACTCGGCGGAATGATCGGCAGCAGGCAAACGGTGCCTGCGACCACCACCACCAGCGCGCCCGCAACCATGCGGCGGACCAACGACCAACGACGCCGCAACAACCAGCTGCCGATCAGCAAAAACGGCAACAACACCGCAGCGGCATTGAAATAGATGTCGTAATATTTGGGATAACTCCAGCGGTTGAGCAGATCGCCCACCACCGGAAAGCTCAACCCCTGGGCATCCCACCATACCAACGCCAACTCATTGGCGATGAATGGCGAGTACACTCCCAACAGCACGAACGCGACGACGAGTCCAGTGCCCCAACGGACGCCGGCACGACGCCAGGCCTTGGCCCACATTCCCTGATGCTCACCCATAGCGGCTCCGGATCCGCGGATCGACGACCGCATACAACACGTCAGCAACCAGGATTCCCACCAGCAGCAAACCAACCGACACGACGGTCGAAGCCATGACCAGCGGGGCATCATTCTGGCGGGCGGCATCAAGCAGAAGAAACCCGAGGCCATTGATCGAGAAGATCATCTCGACGATCAACACTCCACCGAACAACTCGGCCAGCAGGCCAGAACTCAAAGTAATCAACGTGAGACTGGAATTGCGAAACGCGTGACGGTTGACGATCGCCTGTTCGTTGACGCCTTTGGCGCGCGCGGTGCGCACATAATCAGCGTTGAATTGCTCAAGCAGATTGCCGCGCAGGTAGCGCGACAAGCTGACGAAGCTGGCATAACTCAAGGTCAGCATGGGCAGGAATCCATGCCACAGCAGATCGACCAGGAATCGTGGCGTTGAAAACCAGAGATTGTCAGGACTGCTCAAACCCTTGTTCGGGAACCACGGCGCACCGCTCGCGGTCGAGGTGCAGAAGTAGTGAAGGAACAACGTTCCCACAAAAAATGACGGCAGCGACCACAACAAGAACAGGACATTGGTGGTGACATGGTCTTCGAGCGAATTGGCCCGCCGGGCAGAATGGATGCCCAAGGGCACCGCGATCGCCCAGGCGAGGCCGATCGACAAAAGATTCAAGACGAGGGTGGTCTGCCAATACTGCGCGATGACCGAAAATGCACCCTCCTTGCGCGATTCAGACCACAGATCGCCGGTCGCCAACCGCCGCAGGAAATCATAGAAGCCGGTCTTGGTGACCAGTGCCGACCATTTGCCCGAACGATTGAAGTCAGCGGCATTTTCCGGATCGGCGACTAACGCTACCAAGGCCGCACGTTTCTCGGCCGCATGTTCGTCAGCCGTACTGAAGGGCTGGCCCGGAGTCTGCCGATAGGCGATCACCAAGGTGCGGAGAGTCCGATTGCGGGCCTGGATCTGTTGGATCCGTTTTCCTGACAATCGATTCAGGTCCCAGGCCTCGATCGACGTATAGGCGCACAATGCCAGGGCCTGACTTGCTGGACCGTGAAGGTCCGCCAAAGCAGAATCGCTGAGGACTTCGGCGAGCGGGTGAACGGCAAAGGTACCGACCAGCCACAACTGTTTTTCACGCTGATTGCGGACGCTGTCCTTGGTCCCCGCGTTGGGCGCGGTCGAACGCAACCACGCGACCACGGACTCTTTGGTCAAGAACCCATAGGTGTTGATCAACGCTGGAAGATCATTCCCCGTGCGCCGAAACCGATCGATCTTCGATTCCAGGGCCCAGCCGCCGGCGCCGACTTTACGTTCACCCACAGATTCACCGCTGCCCGCGCTCATCGCCTCGGTCAGCGACATCGACTGCAGACGAAGCACCGCGAAGTTGACGCACAGGATCCCGAAAATGGTCGGGATCATCAGCAGCAGACGGCGAAAGAGATAAGCTGTCACAGACAGTTACTCACTGGGCTCTCATTGGGGAAAGTACCAGGACAACGGACTGCGATTCTTGAGCGGATGCAGATGATCGAGGCCCCATTCGACTCCGGCAAGGTAGCGGTTTCGTTCCGTCGATCCCGCAGGGGCGCGATTCTGCCAGGCGAAGATCGATTTCGGACTCATGAAAAACGTGTAAGGTTGCAGATCGTGGATGCGCTGTTGGATCCGCTTGGCGATTACCAAGCGTTTTTCGAGATCAAATTCTTCGCGGAGTTGGACCGCCAGGGTATCGACTTCAGGATCGGCAAAGGCGCAATGGTTGCTGCCGCCGGGCGCATCAATCTGCGAGGAATGCCAGAGCTGATAGAAGTCGAGATCGAAACCCATCTGCCATGATCCAACCACGGCATCGAAATCGCGATCTTCATAGACCCGGATCAGTTCCTTCCACTCTTGAGGGACTGCCTCCATCTCTATCCCGATGCGTTTCAGCTCGGTGCGATAGATATGGAGGGTATTATCCCATTCAGGTGAATTGGCATAATACTTCACGACAAACTTGAACGGAATGCGGTTACCAGCAACGACTCGATCAAGGAGTCCATCGCCATCGGAATCGGTCCAGCCAGCCTCGGCCAGCAAGCGCTTTGCTTGGTCTAGGTCAAAATCCAATGGCTTGAGAGCAGAGTTGTACGCCGATGAATCGGGGTGGACGTCTGATAGGATCGGTTGCCCAAGTCCCATATAGATATCACGGATGATCCGTTCCTTAGGGAAAGCATAGGTCATCGCCTGACGCGTCTTGGTATCGGCGAATACAGGTCGCCGGGCATTCCATCCGATATACGAAAAAGCCTGGCGCTTGGCTGCTTCCCAGCCGAATTCGCCTGACCGGCCAGCTTTGGGGTTGGCTGGATCTGCAGCGGCGAATCGGGGTTCCTTGCGATCCAGGACTTCACTTTTGTATTTCAACGGCGGCAGACCAGTCAGGTGAACCTGACCATTCTTGAAGGCCACCAGCATCGCGTCGGGTTGTTTTATTTCAAAATTGTATTCGATGGTGTCGAAGTGCATCGATGGAGTCGACCAGTAGTCGGTGCTGCGTCGCAGGCGAGCGACCTTGTCGGCGGTGAATTCGACAAGTCTAAACTCGCCGACGCCGCATACCCCACGCTCGTCATCGAACCAATGTTTATTGAATACCACGGCGACCTGGTTGTCAGGAATAATCGAGCCATCTTTGTTGCGACCGTAGATGTGTTTGGGCAACGGCGCGGCACCCAGAGAAAATGAAAGGCTGGTGTAGACTTTTTTCTTCCAGATCAGGCGCAGAGTATAAGGATCTGGAGTTTCAACCCGATCGAGATCCTGATAATATCCACGCAAATGTTCACAGTCGACTTTAGGGTCGAGGACCAGCTGCAACGCGAATGCGAAATCCTCACTGGTCAGCTCATGGACATCGCGCAACCACGTGAATTCTGGACGCTCGGCAATCGCCGGAACTTGCCAATGCACTCCCTTTCTCAGTTTGAACGTGTAGGTTTTATAATCGTCTGAGATGATGGCGGATTCGGCAAGTTGCGAAAACCATGCCTCGGGGTCGGCGCTGGTGTGCGTGGCTAGGGAATCGTTGCAGTTTTCCTGGATTTCACTGGTGAACGCATCACTGCTCAACAATGGATTCAAACCCTTTGGGGTTGAGGAAATCATCCGCAAGGTGCCGCCTAAATGAGCCGCGATGATGTACGAGCGATCCATCGGCTTCATGAATTCGACACCGAGCTTGGCCACTCCATCGAGCGTCGGAGCTGGGACCACTGTCGAGGGTACCGGCTGAACAGAAGTCGCAGGCGTTTCCGGCACCTGGGCGGTCGGCGTCACGGCTGCACCTGACCCGACATTGGTGGGCACCCCGGATGCGACACTTGGCGCGACACTTGGCGCGACACTTGGTGTTAAAGCTGCGGCAACCGGTCGTGCCTCCAAAGCGAGGCGCACCTTGCGCAGTTCATCGGTTTGCGCCCGACTGGCCTCGGCCATCTCGGCGAATGAGCGACTCATCGCGCCCATTTGCTCGGGCCGGCGCCATTGGTCGATCACCACATAGAGCAGCAGGCCCGCGATGAGGCTGAGGAACGCAACTTTGAATCCGTTCATGGGCCGGAGCGTAGGTTCTCGGTCTCCGGATCAATATCAGCGCACGTCAACCGATCGCAAAACGGTAACGGGCCACGTCTTCCCACCAGGAGACGCGCAACTCGATCGCATCGCGAATACCGGCAATGTCCTTTTTCGGCGGCAGCGCCGGGAACGAGCTGCCGGGCTTTCCTCCACTCAAAGCTCCCCCGGTTGATCCCGGAACAGCCGGCGGCACGCCGCGATGGCCGAGCAATTCGGCGCAGGCCGTGTCCAAGACGGTCAGCGTGCCGCGCAGCAGATGTTCCTCGGCAAGCAAGCGGGCGTCGGGGTCTTCGAGAATGAAATCGCGCTGCGCGGCTTCGCCAAAGGCCGCCTCGCAGGTGCCCGCCAAGTCGGACAGTTCGGCCGTCAGACGGGTGACCTGCTGGATCGGACTTTCACGTTTGGCGCTGGGCTGGCTGCGTGCGATCGCCGTGCCCTTGGCTTGGCACACCGTCGCATGATACAACGCGACGCAGTCCTCGAGGATCGGCGCCAGCACAAGCGCCGCCGGGCCGACCTTCGTTTTGCGCTTGAGCATCGCTTCGAGATCGGTCGCCACGACCGCCGGCAGGGCGAGCACGCCGCTAGAGCCATCGAGCGAGATCGAAATCGACACCGGCGGCGGGTCACCGAGTTTTTCGCGCCAATGCGCAACCAGCTTGACCAATTCCTTGAACACCGCGCGGATGCGCGCGACCTGGCGGGCGATGTCCTGCACGCCGACCGCCCACCGCGCGCGGTCGGCATAGAGACGCAGATCGCGGCCGCCGTCGCGCAACGCTTCGGCCAGGCCAGGTACTGATTTCAGGTCGTAATCGGACTTGCCGCCGAAACCGAGAAAAGTGCGCGGGCGATAGCGTTTGGGATCATCGATCAGCGGCAGCACCGCATGCAGATCCGCCAAGCCGCGCACCAGATCGGCGTGACAGCGATCGAGCGCCTTGACCACCTGCTCGGCGTCTGCTTTGGCGAGCACGACGACCCGCTCGATGGTGCGCACCTGTTCGAGCACCGCCCGCGGATCGCCGCCGGTCTCCCACTGGGCAAACGCTTGGCGATAGAGCGCCAAGCGTTCATCGGTGGACGCATCGCCGTGTTCGAGCGTGGTGATCCGCCGTTCGCGACGTTCCAAGGTGGTCAACAGTTCGCGCCGTTGGGCTTCCAGCGTGGCCACGTGACCCTTCAGTTCACGGATCGCCTTTTCGTTTTCGCGCCGGGCGTCATCAAGCGAGCGCACGATGTCGACCACCGCCTGCGCCTCGGGGGGCAGGGCGGGTACTTCACCGCGCGTCGCCACCGCGCGTACGGCCTTGAGGAACAACGCGAAAGCCTTGGTCGTTTCGCGGGCCGCGGTCTCGTGGGTCTGACTCAGACCGCGGTAATGCGCCAGGATCCGGGTCAATCGATCGAGCGCTTGTTCGTTGGCCGGCAGCGCCAGTCCGGCGGCGACGGCGGCGCCTTCGAGCACCTGCATCGCCCGACTGATCTCGTCTTGCGCATGGGCGGTGAACAGCTGCGCCGAACCGAGCTGCGCCTGGTTGGTGCCAAGCTCGCCGATCAGCTGATCGAGCCGCTGATTGATCACCTCGTGACGCTGATGCCACAGTTGCTCAAGGGCGATCAGCAGGTCGATGGTCAGTTGCGGATCTGGCCGTCCGCCGGCCGGCACCTGGGCCAGACGGCGATTCAATTCATCGGCCAACGTGCGGAAGGTCTGCGCCTCAAAGGCCTGTTCGTCGGTGCGGAAGCAAGTAAAGAATGCCAGCCACAGATCCCCCGCGGCCGCTCCGAGCTGGTGCAGTTGCGCATCAGGCGCGAGCACCACGCGCAGGGCTTCGAGCGGATCCGCGCCGAGCCAGCCACGGCTGCGCGCGCCTTCGACCAGGGCTTGGGCCAACTGCTCGTACGCAGCATGCATCCGGCCGAGCGCGTCGCTCCGCTCATCGCGGATCTGACGCTCTAGGCTGAGCGATAATCGTTGCGCCGGATCAAGGTTCATGCCGGGTTGTGCGGGCGCTGGTTCGCGGGGCAAGCACAGGTAGCTCGGCCGGACACCGGTGTAGTCTTCGCCGATCATGCGCGCACTTCTGCTTGGTCCGGTCATCCTGGTGACGCTCGCAACCCTTGGCTGCTCACCCGCACGTGTCGAACATTATTACACGGTCGAAAACGCCGTCACCACGACCCATGACGGGGTGACCGCCAAGCTGCTGTATTTCAAGCAGAGCCAGCGGCATTTTTATGCCACGATCAGGCTTGCCAACACCGGCACCGAACCTCTGGCATTGAAGCGCACCGGGACCGATGCGGCGACCGTTCTGCTCCGCGCCGAAGGCTCGACCCATCCCGCTGAGGCAGCCAGCTCGTCGACTTGGACGCCGTGGTCAGGCACCGTGATCCAGGGGAATGATCAATTGGCCCTGCTCCAGATCGCACCGGGCAGCAGCAGCGATCTGTCGCTGCGCTGGGAATTCCCCGCCACCATGTCGACCTACTATTTCGATTGGACGATCACCCTGCATGGCCTGACGCGCGGCGCCGGCGTGGTGCCCGATCTGGTTTTGAATGCGCCGGCAGACCGTTGAGATCCTTCCTGCTTTTTGCAGGAACCTGGTGATAAATCGTTCATCAAGCCCGCTGATCATCGCGGTGTAATGTTTGCTGGTTGTGTGGCCAAGTGCCGCAGCGGATGATTTCGCGAAACGTCCCAGCGGAAGCACGCCCCCATGTCCACGACCCTCGGCGCTATTGCCAAATCCCTCGCTAAGAATCCAGCGTTCGCGCCGCGGACGGTGAAGCAGGAATTGCGCGCCAACCTGGTTGCCGCCCTCGCCGCGAAGACCTCGCTCGACGATCTTTTTCCCGGACTCATCGGCTATGCCGACACCGTGATTCCCCAGGTGGTCAACGCGATCCTGGCCGGTCACGATCTGCTGTTGCTCGGTCTGCGTGGACAGGCCAAGACGCGGCTCGCGCGCGCCTTGGCGACCTTTCTCGATCCCAAGGTGCCGGCGATCGCCGGCGATCCATTGCGCTCGCACCCGCTGGCGCCAGTCGGAGCGGTGGCCGCCGAACTGGTGGCGACGCACGGCGACGACACGCCGGTGATCTGGCTGACTCCGGCCGATCGCTATGGCGAAAAACTGGCGACCCCCGATGTCGCGGTCGCTGACCTCATCGGCGATATCGATCCGATCCGCGCCCATCGTGAAGGTTACGATCTCGGTGATCTGCGCGCCGTGACGTTCGGGATCATCCCACGGACCAATCGCGGGATATTCTGCATCAACGAGCTGCCCGATCTCAGCCCGCGCATCCAAGTCGCGCTGTTCAACATTCTCGAAGAACAGGATGTCCAGGTGCGCGGCATCCCGTTGCGGCTGCCGCTGGACCTGATGCTGGTGTTCACCGCCAATCCAGAGGACTACACCTCACGCGGTCAGATCATCACCCCGCTCAAGGACCGAATCGGCAGCCAGGTGCTGACCCACTATCCCAAGACTCGCGCCGAGGGCGTGGCGATCCTTCAACAGGAATCTGCTCTGGCCGGCGCAGGCGGCGTCGAACCGGTGATTCCGGATCTGTTCGACGAATTGATCGAAGAAGCCGCCCGCGCTGCGCGCAGCAGCGAGTTCGTCGACGCGGCGAGCGGCGTCAGCGCCCGCTTGACGGTCGCCGCGCGTGAGCTGCTGCAGGCGAATGTGCTGGCGCGCGGCCTGCGCACCGGTGAACGCCATCCACGGGCGCGGCTGGTCGACCTGCCGGCGACCCTCAGCGGGATGACCGGAAAAATCGAACTGGCGTATGAAGGCGAACAGGAAGGCCCATTAAAGGTCGGCTGGCACGTGCTTGGTGAAGCGGTGAAAACCATCTGGGCCGAACGCCTGCCACCGGTGATCAAAGACGAAGAGGACGAGCGCGATAAAGGTCCGTGGAAGTCACTCCTGCGCTGGTTCGCTGCCGGTAACCGGGTGCAGTTGTCCGATCGCACGACCGACGCGGAACACGCCAAGGCCCTGGCCCAGGTGCCTGATCTGGCCGAACTCGCGCAGAAGCTGACCAAGCACGGCCCCGACGACGGCGCCCTGTGGCAGGAATTCATCATCGAAGGGCTGTTCCAGGGCGGGGGCCTGGCGCGTGAGGACAGCCTGCGCGGTCTCGTCTATTCCGACCTGCTGGCCTCGCTGATGACCCGCAAGCACAAGGGCAAACGCTCGTGACCGATCTGATTCAGGCGACGGTGACGGCGACGGTGGTCGCTGGTCTTGAACGCTCAACGGCTGCGGTTCGCGCCGCTTTCGCTGCGGACCCAGCCGCATTGGCGCGACCCTATGCCGCCGGCAAGTGGACTGGTCGGCAGATGCTGCTGCACATCGTCGACTGCGAGTCAGCCTTCCTCGATCGGGTGAAAAGAACCCTCGCCGATGCGAAACCCCTGCTGTGGGCGCTCGATCCCGATCGCTGGAATGCCCGCCTGGTGTTTCCGGATCGTTCGCTGCTGGTGTCGCAGCAGCTGTTCGAAGCCCAACGCGCGCTGCTGAATGAATTCGTTAGCAGCCTCGTGGCCGACGAATGGCAACGCTGCGCCGTGCATAACGAAGCAGGGAAACTCAGCCTTCACGACCTGCTCGCCAAATTCGTCAGCCACACCGAACACCATCTCGAACAAGTCGAGGCGACCGTCGCGGGCCGCACCTGGATTGCGCAAAGCAGGTGAATCCATGGATTATGGCTACCTCCATCTTGATTGGCGTGAGCTCGCCAACCGCCTGTCGCGCGAGCACCGCATCGACGAATTGTTTCAGCAGCTGATGCTCATCCTCAATGGCGATGTTGAAGAGGCCTTTGCCCAATTCGACAACCTGAGCGAGGAATTTCGTCAACAGCTGGGTTTCGACGCCGATGAATTCGAGCGGCGGCTGCGCGAAGAGAAGATCATCTCTGGTCAGCCCGGCGACCGCAAACTGACCGCGCGAGGGAATCAGCAGATACGCGCCGGAGCCTTGGAGAAGGTCTTCGGAAAATTGCGCGCTGGCGGCATCGGCGATCATCCGCTGCCGCAGCCCGGCGCGCTTGGTGAACCCAACGGTGCGGCCCGGCCGTGGCAATCCGGCGATGCGTCTGAGGACATCGCGTACACCGATTCCTGGCTCAACCACTTGCGCGGTGGGCGCGCAGAATTGCATCATGACGACCTGGTCACGCGCGAGCGCGATGCGACTACCGGCGCCGCCACCGTGATGCTGATCGACGTCAGCCACAGCATGACTCTTTATGGCGAAGATCGAATCACCCCGGCGAAACAGGTGGCGTTGGCCTATGCCGAACTGCTGCAACGGCGGTTTCCACGCGACACCCTGAATATCCTCTTGTTCGGCGATGATGTTCGCGAAGTGACCGTGGCCGACCTGCCCGGAATCAGCAACGGACCTTTTCACACCAACACCTGCGAGGCCTTGCGGCGGGCGATCGAAATCCTGATCAAGAAGCACCAGCCGAACAAACGCGTGGTGATGATCACCGACGGCAAGCCCACGGCGTTGCTGCGTGGAGTAGGCAACAACCGCCAGCTGATGGTCAATTCGAGCTATGGCTTGGACCCGGAGATCGTCACCGCGACCTTGAATCAGGCCGCCCGCTTTCCACGCCTGCGCATCGATCTGACGGTGTTCATGGTCGCCTCGGATCCGTACCTCGAGCGCTTTGTCGCTCGCCTGACCGAGGTCAGCCGGGGTCGCGCCTTTCGTGCGGATCTCGGCAGCCTCGGCGAACAAGTCCTGCGCCAGATGTTCGGAAACGGAAACCGGTGATGGCATTCCCCGTCGAGGTTGCCGATGTCCGCGGCTGACCCTCGACAAGCCAGGCCAAACCTCCTTCAACTAAGATATTCTCAATTGCGGACCATCACACAGCGGGGCGCGCTGTGCAGCGCTTCATTTATTGCAGGGATGATCCTAAGTCCATGATTACACCGGCCTTCATACGTACATCCACCCTTCTAGCCCAGGTCTCGGCGCCCTTCACCAGATGAGTGTCGCCCGTATTTTTTTGTCCGACCCACCGAGAATCGACTCGATCACACCTCAATAAGGGATCGCCCAAGCTGGGCACGCGATGCATTCCGAAGAGACGATGATGATGGATCCCCTGCAGAAGGAGCCCGACAGCGGCGACCTCGTGCAGGGCTACCAACTGGGTCAACTCCTGGGCCGCGGGGCTCATGGATCGGTTTTTCTCGCCAATAAACCGGGCGAAGCCGCATCTTTCGCGCTCAAGATCATCAACACCCAAGGGCATCCAAAGTCCTTCGTCGATCGCATCGTGCGGGAATGCGCGATCACCACCAAGTTGCGCCATCCAGGAATCATCAGCGTTTACGACGCAGGTTATTGGGGCTCATCGATCTTCATCGTCATGGACGTCGCCAACGGCCGCTCATGCGACAATTACACCGAAGGCGTCCTGGGTTGGGAGCTGTCGATCGAGATCATCCGCCAAGTGGGCATAGCGCTCAATCACGCCTACTCGTCGGTGCATGTCATCCATCGCGACATCAAGCCGGCCAATATCGTGGTCGATATCGTCGGCGGGGTTTTGCGTTCAGTCAAAGTGGTCGACTTCGGCCTGAGCCGCGCCATCGATGATGAGACCGATGCCTTGACCATGACCGGCATGGTCCTCGGCACGCCGTTCTTCATGTCGCCGGAACAGGCGCGCGGTGACCGCGATCTGACCTTCCACACCGATCTCTACGCGCTGGGCGCAACCCTGTTCTTCCTGATCGCTGGCCGGGCGCCGTTCCACCAGGGCTCCGCCGTCGAAATCCTGGTCAAGCACTGCAACGAGGCCCCACCTGAATTGCATGTCGTTGCGCCGACCTGCCCGCCTGAAATATCCAAATTGGTGGCGCGCTGCTTGGCCAAAGAGCCAGCCAAACGGTTTGCGTCGTATGGCGAATTCATCAAAGCCATCGAAGGCTTCCTCGTCGATAATCCATTCGAGACCCGTCCGTCCGCAGGCGCGACGACCAAGCCCAGCTCACGCTACTCGCATCGAGTGGTCAGCCCGACCGGCAGAACCGCGACCTCGACCAATCCGACGGTGGATGACCGGGGTCAATCCTCCTCCATCGGATCCGATGCGCTGGGTGATCTATTCCGCGCTAAACTGCAAGAGACAACCAAATCGTATCGTCGCAAACCGATCGGCGAAATCCCGGTTCCGCCGGCTAAGATCGTACAAAAGAGCGCACCACCCGCACGCCCTCGTCCCGCGGGCGATCGCAAGCCGACGCTCGAGCCCGGAACCCACATCGACGGCGCATGTTCAGTCGTCGGCCCACTCGGCGCCGGGGCGATGGGCGAAGTGTATGCGGTGCGAGATGACTTCGCCAACCGTGACCTCGCGCTCAAGATCCTTTCTGATGATGACATGCTGCGCCCCGGGGCGGTGCGCCGCTTTCAAGGCGAATGCGCAGCTCTGGCGACGGTCGAACACATGGCCTTCCCGTTTTTCGCGGGCAAAGGCTCTTTCAGAGGGCGCGACTACTTGCTCATGGAGCGCGTCAGTGGCATCGATCTCAAAGCCTGGATGACCAAGCACGGCAAGATGGCCGAACAAGAAGGTCTGTGGGTCGTCGCCAAGCTCGCT
>JANYGY010000251.1 GCA_025362255.1 Planctomycetales bacterium | reverse complement strand
GCCATGGATAAGGAACGGACGAGCCCAACCCTCAGTGGACTGTCGTTGACCATCGGCAGCGGTGAGTTGGTGTTTGCCGCAACCGACGGAAAAGTTCTTTCCGAGTCGATTGAAAAGCATGAGGCATTCCATTTGCCCAATGGGGAAAAATTTGCAGTCGTCCTGCCCGCGGTCGCGGTCAACCATTTGGGGCGGATCCTGGCAGCAGCTCCCTCGGCCCATGAAAAGGTCGAATTGGCTTTTGCTGGTAAACTCGCATTTCTTCGTCTGGCAATCGCCGACGGTCTGACGGTGGAATTCATCACCCGACTAGTCGACGGCACTTTTCCCGCCTATCGCGCAGCTTTGACTAACACCACGGGCCAGGTCGCCATCACGTTCCATACCGCCCAACTCGCGTCGGCGGTACGCCGGGTGGCGTTGATGACCCAGCAGGCATCGCGCGCGATCGTCATGAGCCTGGATCACGATCAGGCGATGTTCAGCAACATGAATTACACCAATGGCAGCGCGCGCATTCCAGTCAGCTGCCAATACAGCGGCGCGCCGGCCAAATTCGGGCTCAACAGCCAGTACATGAGCGACATCCTGAAGGTTTATACGGGAGAACACATCGGCATCGAAATCAGTCGTGGCCTGATCATGCGTGAGCCAGGCGTGACGTACCTCGTGATGCCGATCTCGTTGCCGGTCTGATGCGGGTCGATCTTCCTTCGGGTCAGCCGTGGGATGATGGTCGGTGGGCCTGCCAGATTTTACGCGCCGCCGGTCACGAAGCGTGGTTCGTCGGCGGCTGTGTTCGCGATCTGCTGCTTGATCGTCCGGTGCATGACGTCGATGTCGCAACCGCGGCCCATCCCGCTCAGATCGAGAAAATATTTTCCAAAGTCATCGCCGTCGGTCGTGCATTCGGAGTGATGATCGCGGTCACTCCCGAAGGCCGAAATATCGAGCTGGCGACCTTTCGCCATGATGGCGCCTACATCGACGGTCGACGTCCCGCGGACATCGTTTTCTCTACCGCTCAAGAGGACGTGCATCGGCGAGACTTCACGATCAATGGCTTGTTGCTCGATCCACGCGATGGGACGGTGATTGATCATGTCGGCGGGCTTGAAGACCTCAAAGCGCGCGTGTTGCGGGTCATTGATGGAGCTCAGCGTTTGGCGGAGGACCGACTGCGGGTGTTGCGTGGTCTTCGCTTCATCGCTCACTTGTCGTTGACGCCCACCGAAGACACCTGGAAGGCGATCGTGGCTACGCCATTGTCCGGGTTGTCGCGTGAACGGATCTGGCAGGAAATCGGCAAGGGATTGGAAACAGTTCCCGCCCGCTGGTTTGATCACATCGCAACGAGTGGACATCTTGCTGCCGTCTTGCCACCCGTGCCGCCATCATTGGCACCTTCAATCGCGACAGCCCTTGCCCAGGTGGTGTCGACGGACGATCCGCTGGTGGCGTTGGCGATCGTGTTCAACGCGGCCCCCAAAGAATCCAGGTGGTCGTGGATGCACCACGAGCCCGTGCCGCGTGATCGCATCAAGCGCCTGCGCGAGGTCATCACCGGTGCGGCAACGCTGGCGGCCGGATGCGCGGTGGCACCGCGCCGGCGGGTCATGCGCGGCTCTGAGGCGGCGTTGGTGGTGCGCCTGCTGACGTGCCTGGGCCAGGTTCCCGAAGCGGCGGCGTGGCTGGCAGCCGAACAGGCTGTGGGACACCTTGAGCCACTTGTTTGTGCACGTGATCTGCTTGCCCAGGGAATTCCGCCAGGTCCCAAACTCGGCCGACTTTTGCAGGACATCGAAGACCGACAGCTCAATGGGATTTTAAAAACCGCAGACGAAGCGATTTTGTGGGCTCTCAACGACAAATAATTGATTCTGATTAATCCTGGAAACGCAGGTGCAGCCCATCTGCGGCGTTGCCCAATACGCGAAATGGCGCTGCCATTCCGTCGCATCGGGCGCCTTGCACATGGACCACACCTGCGTTTCCAGTACGCCTCGCCGGACGTGCTGAAGAAAAGACGGGAACGCAGATATGCGGAGTATTTTCAAACGAGGGACGACTCTAACTGTTTTTTCAGGTTAATCAGTTGCCGCAAGCCATACACGAGACACACCAAGCACCAATTCATCGATAATCGATGGAAATGTGAACGTTTTGGAGTCTCGTGATGGTTTCCACGCTTCGTCGGGTTTGCTCATCGGTGTCCCTTTTTGCGCGCGCGTTGGGTATCGTGGTGCTGACGGCATGTGCGCTGAACGCGGCGGTGCCAACCATCGATCTGCTGTCGCCTGACACGGGAATTTCGGCATCTGACTTTAACACCTCCAATCCGTCACCGACGGTGACGGGTACCGCCGACGCGGGAGCTACCGTGCGGTTGTTTAGCGGTCCTCCAGCGGGGGCCTTGATCCAGGTCGGCGGTTCAGTGGTCGCCACTGCGTCGGGGACCTGGGCGATTCCGCTGAGCGGGATTGCCGATGGTCGGTACGACCTTGAAGCCCGTGCCACGCCGGTCCTTGGTGGCCCGCCGCTGCTGTCGAGCACCCGCCTTTTGGTGATCGACAGCACCAGCGCGGCACCGACCGGATTGGCGATCAGCCCCAGCCTCAATCAAGTCGGTTTCACCAACACTGGGGCACCGACGGTCACGGGCTTGGCAGATCCGGGCGCAACCGTGAATTTCTACCTCGATGGCACGCAGGTTGGCGCCGTGGTGGCCCATGCGATGACTGGGGTTTTCAGCTTCAACGGTCTTCAGCTGGTCAGTGGAACGTACGTCCTCACCGCCACGCAGCGCGACCTTGCGGGCAACGCGGCTACGGCGTTTTCCTTGCCGTTGACCGTGACGGTCGACCTGCGCACCACCAAACCGCTGATCTATTATTCGTCGGCCGGCGCTTCGGGCAGCACGACCAACAACGCCAGTCCCGGGTTCAATGGAAAGGCTGAACCCGGCGCCACCGTGCGGCTGCGTACGGGATCAGCGAGTGGCCCGATCGTCGCGACTGCGGGGGCGGCTGGCACGGGCTTGTGGTCGGTGGGATCGGTGAGCCCGGCGTTGGTCAATGGCACCAATACCTTGTTTGCGGTGGCGACCGATCCTGCCGGTAATTTCCTCAGCTCGGATCCCTTCAGCCTGATTGTCGACGTGATTCCACCGACGGCGTTCAGCGCCACGGACTTCATAAATGCGGGAACTTTAGCACCGGTTTCGAATCCAACGACCGTGCGCAATTTGGCCTGGACGGGTCTGGTCACTGGTGCGACCTCGGTCAGCATCACCGTCGACGGCGTGGCGGCGGGCAGCGCGACCTTGGGCAGCGGTACCTGGACATACTCGTTTTCTGCGACGTTGCCTGATCATACGTATGTGCTGGTCGCCACCGCGAGGGACGACGCGGGAAATACCACGACGCCGGTGAACGGGACGATCACCGTGACGGACACCACGGCATTGCCGGCCGACAAGTTTGCTCCAGCGATTCTCGATTCGCTCAACAGTACTTCCAAAGTCACCAAGGATCCGACGTTGTCGTTGGCGTTCATCGGTCGGTCGAATGCCGTGCTGCGCGTTGATTTCACGCCCGTGGCCCCCGCACCCGCAATCGCCCCGCAGTCGGCTACTCTCGATGCGAATGGATCGCTCACCTATTCCATCGCGACGCCCATCGGTGGCGGAACCTATGGCATCACGATCACGGATATCGCCAACTCTTTGACGAGTGCGTCTTATCAGATCATTTTCGACAGCGTGGCACCCACTGGGCCGGCCACCATGTCGGTGACGAATGACACGGGTTCGTCATCAACGGACCTGATCACCTCCGACACCACGCTTTCGGTGAATGTGGGTGGCGTCGCCGACGCCGCGCCGAGTTCCGGTGGCTTGCAGGTGACAGCGACGCTGGATGGAGCTCCGTTCGGGACGGTTACCGGTGTGGGCGGCGGACTCATATCCGCGCCGTATTCGTTGCCCGACGGACGCTACACGCTGGCGTTCAGCCTGCGCGATCGTGCCGGCAACCAGTCCACCACCGCCATCGGCAATCAGAGCCTGGTCATCGACACGATCACGGAAACCCCGGTGCAATTGGGTATCGATCCCGATTCCGGGTTATTCGCTAACGATCAGATCACCAATGTCTCTCTGGGCGTAAAAGTGGTCGGGCGGGCCGAGCCCGACGCGACGGTGTCGCTGACCGTCACCAATTCGGCGATCGGATTATCCCAGATCATCACGGCGCTCGTGGGCACGAACGGCATATGGAACGTCACGCTGCCCTTTTCAGCGGACGGCACCTACGTCTGCACGTCGACCGTGGTCGATGTTGCCGGCAATACCGCGGGGACGTCGAACACTCTGAATGTCGTGTACGATTCGACGCCGCCGGTGACGGCGATTTCCGGCTTCACCCCAGCCACCGGCACCCCGGCCGGCAATCGCACCAACGCCACCACGATAACGATTTCCGGCACCAGCGACCCCGGCTCGCGCGTGGTCGTGACCCTGACCGGTGGACGCACTGCGACAGTGACGGCTGACGGCAGCGGCATGTGGACGACCACGTTCAGCGCGCTGCCCGAGGGTAGCTATACGGTCACCGCCCTCGGCACCGACATCGCCGGCAATGACAGCACCACCGCGACAGCGAACGCGTTGTTCGTGATCGATACCACGGTCGCGCTGCCATCGATCACCACGATCACCACCGACACCTTTGGCGCGGCTACTCCGTCATCGTGGGCGACGGATTTGATCACCAGTGATGACACGTTGCGGTATGACGGTGCTTTCAGCGGGGTGCGCCAGACGACCGATACCTTCACGTTGCTGATCGGGGGCACCCTGGTCAGCACGCAAGGCGCTACCGCGGCGCCGACCTGGTCGTTCATCGACGGTCTGCGCGCGCCGGGCACCTATGCGGTGATCGCGCGCCTGACTGACGATGTCGGCAACGTCGCCGAGGTCAGTCGCGATGTGTTCATCGATCAGACGGCGCCCACGGCTGCGATCACCACGGTGGCGCCCGATAGCGGATTCAGCGCGACCGACTTCGTCACCAACGCCACCATCCTGACGGCGCTCAGCGGCACCGCTGCGGACAACGTGCGCACCGGGTTGGTGCGGGTTGAAATTCGCCTGAGTGGCGTGGACCAATTTTCCTCGGCGGTCTTCGTGACCCTTGATGGAGCTGGCGGGTGGACTGTGCCCTCAGCCACATTGGCTACCCTTTCCGCCCTGGTTGGCAGTCCGCCGACGACCTACCAGATCGTGGTCACGCCGACCGACGCGGCGGGAAATCCCGGCTCGCCCGTAACCCAGAATCTGCTCATCGACACGGTACCGCCGGCCGCCGGCGCGGCGGCGACGATCGCCAGCTATTCGGTCAGCGCTGGGCGGACCAAAAACGTGTCTCTGACCAACGATGCGACGCCCACTCTCGCCGGCACCACGGTCAACGCGGATCCAGGCGGCTACGTCACGATCTATAGCGATGCGGGCGCCTCGGTGGTGCTCGGCACGGCGCTGTTGGACGGCGGCGGCGCTTTTTCCTTCACCAGTCCGGCGCGAGCAGACGGCCTGACCACGTATTTTGCGCGGGTGTTTGACAGCGCCGGAAATCCCGCGTCGTTGTTGTCGCCGGGCTTCGGCATCACCGTCGACACGACCAACCCGGCTTTGGCGATCGTCGCGATCACCGACGATACCGCTGGCGGTAACGGCACGACCAATGATTTCATCACCCGCGATACGCAGCCGATTTTCACCGGCACGGTCAGCGACGTGCATCTGACGAGCGTAGCGGTGACCCTGACGCCGAGCGGCGGCGGCGCGGATATTTTCACCGGGCAGCTCGCCGCAGTCGACTCCGGCACCGGCACCTGGACCCTGGATCGTTCTGCGGCGCCAGCGATTGCAGATGGCACGTACATCCTGTCCACGACTGCGCTCGACGACGTCACCAACAGCACCACCGTGACCCAGACGGTGATCATCGACACTCAGGTGATTGCACCGGTTTCAGCACTCACGCCGGGCAGTGACCTGGGCAGATTCACCAACGATCGCATCACTAAAGACAACACCCCGACTTACGCCGGGACTGCCGAACCCGGTGCTCAGGTGACCGTGGTGTTCACGCCGGTCTCGGGCGCGCCGGTGACGGTCACGGTGTTGGCGGACGTCTCGG
>JANYGY010000250.1 GCA_025362255.1 Planctomycetales bacterium | reverse complement strand
TTTGAACCCCAGTTCGCGGACTGAGAATCCACTGTCCTAGGCCACTAGACGATGGGAGCCTTTTGTCAGAGCGCGGATGATCTATTTGGAGCGGTTTTGTCAAGCTCGTCGTCGAGATTGGGTTGGGTTGCGACCAATCGTTGGAGCGCGCGTTGGGTGGCACGCATCCGTCCTGAGCCATTGGGAGCCTGCGCCAGCGCGCGTTGCAGGAGGGGGAGCAGGGCGCGGGCAGTTTCGTGCTCGTCGCAAATCACGTGGCGTACGCCGGCGCGCTCCAGAATCGCGATTTGGGATTCGTAGGGTGCACGCGCGACGATCACCAGGTGCGGATCTAATTCGCGCAGACGACCTGCGACCAAGGCAGAGGTGTCGGCGATAGGATAGGTGAGCACGACCAGACTGGGATGGTGGGCAAGTGCGGGCAGCCAGTCGTCCATGTCTTCGATGCGTCCTTGGTGGCAGCGAATGCCGGCGATTCCGCGCCAGGGACTCAACAGGTGGTCGTTGCGGTCGACCAGCATCAAGGGCAGGCCCTGGGCATGAAGCGTCTGCACCACGGTATTGCCGACAGGTCCGAGACCGGCAATGACCACGGTTTCGCCGTGTTCTTCGATGAGCACACTGCGTGGCCGAGGTAAAAAGCGTCCGGCCAACCAGGTGACCGCAGGCATCCCGAGAAAGCTGAGGACACACGTCGTCAGGATCAGCTGATGCAATTCGCGCAGGGCGGGGTCGGTGCTGCCAGTGAACAGGTTACCGGCCAGGATGATTGAAAATTCGCCCACATTTCCCAACAACAGCCCGCAACCAATGGCTGAGCGCAGCGGCATGCCGACCAGGCGCAGGGCAAAACCCGCGATCGCTGATTTCAACAAGATGCTGCCCAGCAGCATGCCGATCACTGCCAGCGGATGCGCGCCGACAAAGGTTGGCGAAAAGAGCAAGCCAGTGGCGGCGAAAAAGAAAATCGCGGTCAGCCCTTGCAACGGCTCGACGGCCGGGGCAACGGTTTGCCGATCGCGACCAAACGCGAGCCCGGCACAGAAAGCCCCAACGGCTTCGCCCAGGCCAACGGTTTTGGTGGCCCACGCCGCCCCCAGGGCCACGGCCACCGCCAACGCCACCTGCAACTCGGCGACCTGCGATTGCCGCACCCGTGCGAGCAGCGCGGGCACCAACACCAAACGCAACAGCACCGTGCCGCTCAACAATCCCACGATCCCCAGGGCCATGATCCATGACGCGGGACGCGCGCCGACCGGCAGGATGAATGAGAGTGCGACCAGCATCGGGCCCAGGGCGACGTCCTGGGCTAATGATATGCCCAGCGCCATCTGACCTTCCTCTTTGCCGCGCAGACGGTGCTCGTCCAACGCGCGCAAGATCACCAGCGACGAGCTCATGGCGAGACACGCGCCAAGCGCCAAGCCGAGTTGCCAGCTCATCCCGAAGAGTCCGCCGACCAGGGCCACCACCGCCATGGTCAGGGTGATCTGCACGGTGGTGGCGATGCCGACGGTGCGCGCACGCCGCGCCATCGCGACCAGATCCATGTCGAGTCCAAGAGCGAACAGCAGCAGGGCGGCACCCGCCGACGCCAAGGGCGCCACCTGTTCTTCGTGCACCAAACCGAGAAGCCCCGGCCCGGCAACGGCGCCGGCGATCAGATAGGCGGGAAGAGCGCCGAGACGTAATCGGGTGGTCAGCACCGCCAATGCGGAGCCGAGCAACAGCAACACCACCAAGGGGCCGAAGCCATCATCCATGCGGCGACCTTGGCTGGGCGATCAACTTCGGCAACCGCGTATGCGGGGAGGGCGATGAAAGTCGCGCTTGCGAGTATATTTTCCTGGTTGGAGATTTTTGAAAACCAGGGGCGGGCCATCTAGGCCACCTAGGCCACCTAGGCCACCTTGGATCAGAGGGATGTTTGGTGCTCACCGTCTTGCTGCCCGCACGCGAACGCGAAGATGCTGCGCATGACGCAGCCGACCCTCATCGATCTGGTGCAAAAATCAGCGACGTGGCTGCAAACCAAAGGCCTGCCCAACCATCGCCGTGAGGCCGAATGGATTTTCGCCGAGACGTTGGGCTTGTCGCGCCTCGAATTGTACACCCGCTTCGACATGCCGATCGACGAGGCCGAGGTCACCCGCCTGCGCGAGCGCGTTGCTCGTCGGGGCAAACGTGAACCGTTGGCCTACGTGCTCGGAATGCAGCCATTTCACCGTCTTAAATTGCTGGTCAGTCCGGCGGTGCTGGTTCCTCGCCCCGAGACCGAGGAACTCGTCGATATCATTTTGAAGGAACTGCCGACGGAACCCTGTCGGATCCTGGATGTCGGCACCGGTTCGGGGGCGCTGGCGTTGGCGCTCAAGCACGCGCGTGGTGACTGCGACGTCGACGCCACCGATGTCTCGGCCGCGGCCCTGGACATCGCGCGCACCAACGCTGCGACGCATCAGCTTGAGGTCCGCTTTCATCAAGGGCATTTGGCCGAGCACCTCGCCGGACCCTTTACCGTGGTCGTCGCCAATCTCCCGTATATCGCCGACAATGAGCGCGACCTGTGCGATCCCGAAATCGCCTTTGAACCGGCGCAAGCGCTGTTCGCCGGCAGCGATGGCCTCGACCTGATCCGACCTCTGTTAGCCGACATCAAGCGAATCTGCCCCGCTGGCACGCTGTGGCTCGAGCACGGCTGGCAGCAGGGGGACGCGATCACCGCCGAGGCCCTCCGCCTGGGCCTGACGTGCACGATCATCCATGACGGCGCCGGCAAGGGCCGCTTCGCGCGGATCACCTCGTGAGCGAACGCTGGTGGTTGCTGCTCAGCGTGGCCGTGGTGCTGGGCCTGGGCGGCCTCGCTCGCCTGCGTGCGCGACCATCGCAACCCATCCGGCACGACCACCTCAGTGCCGAGGCCTGGATGGTCGACACGCTGCCCGATATTGGCAGCAAGCGCCTGGCCGCTTCCTTGACCGCTATCCACCACGGCACGATCGACACGCTGCCCAAAGCCGCCAGGCCAATGGCTGAACAAATTTTCATTTTCGCGCCGACACCTGAATGACCGTGCTGAAATGATGGTCTGGGCACGTTCGGACCAACGGCACCGACCTAACAGGAGTACGCAAAGGCGTAGAGATGTGGGAAAGGCGAAATGAAATGGAGTCGATCGGCCGCGTGGCATCGATTTGCCGGACAAACAACGCTGCTTTCGCACCGATCAATCCGGGATTTGACAAGCAGATAAGTGGTCTAGAGTGCTATCCATCACGACGCGGGATAGAGCAGTCTGGTAGCTCGTCGGGCTCATAACCCGAAGGTCGGAGGTTCAAATCCTCCTCCCGCAACCATAAAAACCCCACCCTAACCGGTGGGGTTTTTTGTTTTGAGGACGACCGCGAAGATACCGTGGTCCTTGTTCATCATACCACTCTCGTGATCTTACGATGGCCGATCCCGGCCGACATCAGGCCGCAACCGCTGGCGCGAAACAATGCCCACAGTGCTCTGGACCATTCTCGTAGATCTTTTTGGCCACTTTCAGGCGAGTCCAGACATCGTCCCACTTTGGATAGCCAGGGTGAAGCTCTTTGCCGCGTGGACCGATCCGTGCACTTTAAGCTGGCAGGAGGTGTCAGACTGGGCGAGCCCTACTCACCACATGCCGGGCGCTGAGCAATTCGGGCGGAAATGAACGTGCGTGAGTTTCGCACAATGCAGGATAGATATAGTAATTCGCTATCTCTGCTTGCCTGGAGGCAGTCATGACCACCACGGCTATGCCCACCGTCAATCCTTCAGTCATCGCTTGGGCCCTGAATGACAGCGGCTACGAGCCCGAGCGTGTCGCCAAACGCCTGAGTGTCTCTCCCGAGCGAGTGCGCGCGTGGGCTGCCGGTGCGCTCAAGCCGACCATCCGCCAAGTCCAGAACCTGGCGGCGTTTGTCCGCCGGCCGGTCACTGTCTTTTTCCTGGCCGCTCCTCCTTCAGTTCCACCCCTGGCTGCCGAATATCGTCGCCTGTCAGGTGTCACTCCTGGCCGAGAATCACCAGAATTGCGCCTGGCCCTGCGCCAGATGATCAATCGCCACGAACGAGCCGTCGAGCTCAGCGACGAACTGGGCATCGATCCCGCCGCCCTGAATGTCCAGGCCATCCACAACGAAGCCCCCCAAGCAGTAGCTGCCCGCCTACGCTCTCGTCTGCGTATTGCCGAAGCAGATCAACTCGCTTTGCGAGATGGCTGGCAGGCATGGCGGCACTGGCGCAGCGCGGTTGAAAACAGCGGCGTTCTGGTCTTCCAATTTCCCAGTGTCGCCCTGTCCGAGGTCCGTGGTTTGGCTCTGTTGCGCCAACCATTGCCGGTCATTGGGATCAACAGCAAAGAAGTAGTCCCCGAATCCCGCGTATTCACGCTGCTTCATGAAGTGGCGCATCTTGCCCTCGCGGCTGCAAACGAGGAATCCGTTGCCCTGAGCGACCGCCATGACGATCAGAGCTGGTCGACGCTGGAGCGCTTCGCCGAATCCGTCGCAAGCCACACCATCCTGCCCGCCAGCCTGCTGGCCACGATCCTGCAGGCGTCACCAAGCCAAGCCATCTGGGATGTCGCCACCATCAGGCAATTCGCCCGTCGCGCCAAGCTCACACCCTTGGCGCTGGCGACCCGTCTGCACGCCGATGCGCGCATGACCACCCATGCCTTTCAAGCCTGGCGCCGCGACTGGGATGTCTGGGTCGCCGCTCACCCAGCGCGTGGGGGCGGATTCGCTCATCCTGATCAAAAAGCCCTGGGCCGTAATGGCCGTCCCTTCGTGCGCCTGGTATTCGATGCCCTCTCCCAAAACCGCATCACCGCCACCGACGCCGCCCGCTACCTGGATTTGCGCTACGAACACTTTCAGAAGTTGACCAATCGCCTGATCGGCCCCATCGACCTGGGGGATGGCGATGCCTGAGCCCGTCACCTACAGCATCGACACGAATGTCCTCATGGACTGACAGGCGCGGTATTACCCAACGGATGTATTCACGGGTATCGTCGCCCGCGTCGAGGCCATCATCACTGCTGGACGCTGGATTGCGCCAGCCCTCGTCCACGAAGAAACCGACGCCGTCGGTACTGACGGCCTGAAGGCCTGGGCCCAGGCACATCGAGTCATGTTCAGGCCGGTGGCAGAAACGCTGGCCGATGGCCTAGCGATCCAGGGACGCCTCCCAGGCCTGCGCGATCCGAAGGCCGAATTTGACGAGGCCGACGCCTTCGTCATAGCGCTGGCCCAGCAGCGTAACGGCATTGTCGTCACCCAAGAAACGGCTGCTGCTGAAAAATCTCGCTCACGCCGTTCACATTACATTCCTGA
>JANYGY010000232.1 GCA_025362255.1 Planctomycetales bacterium | reverse complement strand
GTGGGGTCTTGCACATACCGGCCATCCGCTTGCTCGTAGCCGTCATTGCTGAACTTCATCGAGGTGACCCACTCGTTGAAGTCGTTCTCTGAAATTTTGAAATAATATTGGGCAAAAAATGGCGACTTAATGTAAGAAAATTCGGTCGCATGTTGCGGAATGAAGCGCAGCGGGGGGACGTGGATCCCGGTTTCAGGGTGGGCCACTTGGAAGGCGACATAGCCAAAGAAGCCCGCCGCGAGAAGCACGAAGGCCAATAGGCCAAATAAAATAAATTTTAATAATGTCATGTGGCAGCTTTTTCAGGTTTTGCCGCTCTTTGTGGTCGCATGACGGAAGTCGTCGGTCAGCGCGATGCATCAGGTGATAGGCACGCGAGACTCATTATATATGCCTCTCGGTCAAGATCAGTGCCTAACCGAGGTATAACGAGCAAGTCCGAGGTCCAACGTGCCGGCGATGGGATAAGACATAGTGATGAAAATCTGGTGGAATCGGTTGGCTTCCACCAGAGTCGCATTGCGAAGAGTGATGTCCGTGAGGTGCTCGCGCTGATTCGCGGTGAGGTTCTCGGATTTCTACAGTAGTGCCCAACGTCCACCTTTGACGGTATTGTTTGTGCGACATTCCGAGCGGCGCCACGCGCAGGCGCAACTCACGCTACTTGAGGTGCGAACTCCGTGCGCAGGACTTTCTATTCCACCTCGGCGGGCTCACCGTCATGCCGGTTGGTGCGAACTCCTGACCCACACGAAAGCCTGACATCGTATTTTTTTAGCGCAGAACCTGCCGACGCAGCCAGGTGAACAGGTGTTCGCCGCCGAGGGCAGCGGCGCAGGTCGGGCCGGTGGTGACGCAGACGGCGTCGCCGATTTCGGCGCGTTCGCGGGCGGTGGCGGCGGTGGTCAGGCCGGGCAGGGTCCAGCCTTTGTCCCCGGCCATGCCGCAGCAGCCGTGGGCCAGGGGCACCCGCCCGGCCGGGGCCGCCCGGCGCAATGCGACGTCCCAGCCATGGCGCTGATCCGCACACGTTGGATGCAACCACACCTGTTCGGCGGGCAGGCCCAGGCGCGGGGCGAGGACGGTGGCGACGAAGGTCGCGGGATCGAGCACCGGGATGCCGAGGTGCGCGGCGCAGGTCGCGGTATCGGTGACGATCGCGCGGCTGCCCAGGGCGCGCAGCGTGCGCTCGCGGACGGTGACCTCGATCGCGGGAAATCCTTTCGAAGCAAACGGCTGGCCGCAACACAAAGCGTCATGGTCGGCCGGCAGTTCAAGGCCGACGCCCGCCGCGACGCATAGCGCGCGCAGGTCGTCGGCCACGGTGCTCATGGTGCGCGCGAGGCAGGTCGGAAAGTAGATGAAGGTCGGCTGATCGGCTGAGGACGCTGCTAAGTTCGCGGGGGCAACGCGAGCCACCTGGGGCAATGGCACCGGCGAGCGTGGCACCCGGCGACCGCCGAAGATGCGCAGGCCTAAGCGCATCAGGCCGGTGATCAGGGCGAGGTGATTGGCGGTCCACGCCGCGGCGTGCTGCGCCAGCACGCCGCGGCGCTGGGCGCGCTGCAGGCGCATCGCCGCGCCGGTGTCGATGCCCACCGGACATGCGCTGGCGCACAGGCTGTCGCCGGCACACGAATCGATGCCGCGCTCGGCCCAATCGGGAATGGCATCGCCCCGTGCGGCAGCGCGCAGCAGCTGGATGCGCTGGCGCGGACTGCTGGCGTGATCGCGACTGGGACAGACCGGTTCGCAAAACCCGCATTCGATGCAGGCATCGACCAGCGGATCGACCACCGGCAGCGTTTTCAAATGCCGCAGATGCGCCTGGGGATCGTCATTGAGGAGCACGCCCGGATTGAAAATTCCGCGAGGATCGAGCAGTTTTTTCACCGCGCGCATGATCGCGACCGCATCGTCACCCCACTGTGCGGTGACGAATGGCGCCATGTTGCGACCGGTGCCGTGCTCGGCCTTGAGGTGCCCACCATGGGCGAGCACGAGGTGGGCCAGCGCGGTCATGAAGCCGGCATAGCGCGCGACTTCGCTGGCCTGGCTGAGGTCTGGCGTCAGCGTGAAGTGCAGGTTGCCGTCTTTGGCATGACCGAAGAGCACCGCGTCGGCGTAGCCATGCTGCGCGAACAAAGCTCGCAGCGCGCGCACGCCACTTGCCAACTCCGCCACCGGAAAGGTGACATCTTCGATCACCACGGCGGTGCCTGCCGCGCGCACTGCACCGACGGACGGGAACAGTCCTTTGCGGATTGCCCAATAGCGCGCCTGCACTGCGGTATCGGTGGTGAAGCGCACATGCGGCAGTTGGCGTAGCGCTTCGCCAAGCACGAACGGATCGTCGTCTTGCAGTTCGATCAGCAGCGCTGCGGGCTCGCCGGCAGGCAGCGCTTCGGGCAATTTGCTCGCCACCCGCGCCAAGGCCACGGCGTCGAGCAGCTCGACCGCGGCAGCGTGCGGAATCAGCGCTGGAACCGCAGCGCAGGCGGCTTCGATGTCGGGATAGATCTGCCACGCGGTCGCGCGGTGCTTGGGCACCGGCACGGTGGCGAACGTCGCGCTAGCGATGAACGCCAAGGTGCCTTCGCTGCCGACCACCAGTTTTTGCAGGATCCGCGCCGGTGACTCGGCATCGAGAAAGGCATTCAGCGAATAGCCGACGGTGTTCTTGGTCGCGAACGCGCGAGTGATGCGCGCGACCAGCGCCGGGTCCGCACGCACCTGATCGCGCAGCGCGGCGAGACCCGCATGCAACGCCGGGCGTTCATGCGCGAGCTTGGCGTCGTCGCTGGTGTGCAAGTGCAGGCCATCTGCCAGCACGAGTTCAAGGTCTTCGATCGTGCGATAACTGTTGTGGTGGATTCCGCAGCACATCCCGCTGGCGTTGTTGGCGACGATGCCACCGATCTCTGCTGCCTGGATGCTGGCCGGATCGGGACCGATCTTGCGTCCGTGCGCGGCCAATGCGGCATTGACCCACGCGCCCACCGCGCCCGGTCCGCAGCGCACTCGCAGACCGTCATCCAGCACCGTGATCTCGCGCCAATCGTGACTTACCACCACCAGGATTCCGGCGGTCACCGCCTGGCCCGACAGCGACGTGCCGCCGGCGCGAAACGTCAGCGGTTGGTTTCGCCGACAGAGCGTCTGGATGTCGGCGACCGTCTGCGGAAATGCGACCGCCTGCGGCACCAGATGGTACAGGCTGGCGTCATCGGCCCATTGCAGCCGGTCGGCGCGATCGGTGAGGATTCGCATCACCAGGATTCAACGATCGAGGCGGAAGGGCGCCAACGCTGCCAACGGCAGATCATAGCCCAGTCCAGGCCGCGTCGGCAAAGCCATCGCGCCGTTGATCACCGGCAACCCGGCGGCCTGCAGCACGATGCGCAGGGGCGACGCATAGACTTCGGCCGGCGCGTATTCGATGAACGGAGTCACCGGCGACCACGCCGCGAGGTGCGCCGCCGCGGTGCCGATGATCTGGGTCGACCAATTGCCCGGCATCACCTGCGCCGCGCGATCGATCGCTAATTCGGTGATCCGCTTGGCTTCGGTCAGACCGCCGCAGGTCGCCATGTAGGGCTGCACCACCTGGACTTTGCCGCGGTCCATCAAATCGAGGAATTCCCAGCGCGTCACGCCATGCTCGCCCATCGCCAGGGGGATCGAGGTGCGCGCCGCCAGCTCGGCGTAGGGCAACGGATTCTCGACAGCAAAGGGGGTTTCGAGAAACGCGATGTCGAGTTCCTCAAGCTGCCGCGCAACCCGCGCCGCGGTGGGCACGTCGGTAAACGCGTAGCCGACATCGACCATCACGGTCAGATCCGGGCCGAGCGCTTTGCGCACCGCGCGCACCAGCTCGATCACGCGCTGCGGCGTCGACATCAGCGGCTCGACTTTAAAGGCGCGGAAGCCTAGGGCGGCGAGGGTTTCACAGCGCGCGACCTGCTGCGCAATCATCGCGTCATTGTCCCACGCATCGCTGACGATGGTGCAATACGGGACGACTTCATTGACCCTGGTGTCGCTGTGGGTTTGAAACGGACTGCGCTGCACGCCACCCAGCAGCTGCCACAGCGGGCGGCCAAGCTCCTGGCCATACAGATCCCAGCACGCGACATCCAACGCCCCGAGAATGATCACCTGCCATCCCCGGCGATTGGAATGGACCATGCTGTCCCACATCCGCTGCCACAGGCGCTCGGGATGGGTCAGCTCTTGGCCGATCAGCAATTTGCCGAAGTAGGTCGCGACATCGCCGACGGTCGCCTGCACGGCTCCAGGCGGCACGCGGAACGCCTCGCTGATGCCGATCAGTCCGCCATCGGTGTGCACCCGGATGATCGCTAGTGGCTCGACGCCGCCGAGGTTGGGATCGATGTCGGGACCATCGCCAACGACGATGGTTTCTAGGCGGATGATTTTCATGGAGTTTTCTTCTGGACTTCAGGCGCGGCCGCAGCGGAGCGGCTATTTTCCGGCAGTCCAGCCGCCATCGATGGCAAAGGCAGTACCGGTGACAAAGGCCGCTTCATCGCTGGCAAGGTAGTGCGCCGCGGCCGCGATCTCGGCCGGCGTGCCCATCCGCCCGAGCGCCTGGGTCGCGGTCATCGCGGCGCGCGCGGCCACCGGATCCGCGCTTTCGTGCAGCCGCTGGCTGACGAACGGTGTCTCGACCCGCCCCGGGCAGATCGCATTGAAGCGCACGCCACTGGTCGCGTGATCCAGCGCCAAGCACTTCACCATGCCGACCACCGCCGCCTTGGTCGTGCAATACGCCAGACGCTCGCGGATGCCCACCACGCCGCCGATCGAGGCCGTGACCATCACCGAGCCGCGCCCCCGGGCGAGCATGTCCGGCAGCAATGCCTGGATCAGGTGGAACACGCCTTTGACGTTGACCGCGAACAGCCGATCGAGGTCGGCCTCGGTGGTCGTAAGGATGGTTCCAACGTGGCCGATGCCGGCATTCGCCACCAGCAGATCACAGCCCCCCGGCACTGCCCGGGCTACCGCAACCGCCCGAGCGCACGCCGCGCCATCAGCAACATCGCACAACGCGATCCGGGCCTTCGCCCCCAGTTCGGCCGCCAACGCCGTGATCCCCGCCGGCTCGCGATCCACCAGCACGACGTCAGCCCCCGCAGCGACGAACCGCCGCGCGATCGCCTCACCGATCCCCGAACCAGCTCCCGTGATAAGCGCACAACGACCTGCGAGTGAAAACATGGATATTATCCTTTGACGGCTTCGATGCTGACCATTCCTGGGCTGACCGCACGTCATATCCATTTGCGCCCGGCCGGTCGAAACGCCGGCGGAAGCATGATTTTGTCAGCCCCATAATTTCGCTCACATCATCTGGTGACCGGGAAGTAGCCGGCATGACTGCCATCACACCGTCACTCCCGTTCTCCTTTTTTGCATCTACGGTACCCCATATGTCAGCTGATCTCGATCTTGCGGCATGGGTAGAGCACCGTGATTCGCAGGCCTTTCAGCGAGTGGTCGAACGGCACGTTGGCGCGGTGGCAGCGATGTGCCGCCGCCAATTGGGTGCTTCTCAGGAAGCCGACGATGCAGTCCAAGCAGTATTTGTGGTGTTGGCGCGGCGGGCAAATGGGCTTCGTCTGGATGCTCCACTGGGGCCCTGGCTATTTGGAGTGGCGCAGCGCGTATGTCAGCACGCTCGTCGCGCTGCAGCCCGTCGTCACCGTCACGAACGGGCAGCAGCCATGGCTCACCTGCATCATGATCACGAAACGGCGACTGAATCTGCTTCGGGTTGGGAGGACGCGCGCCGTCACCTCGACGAGGCCATCTCGGCGCTCGGTGTTGGCCAGCGGATGGCGCTGATCGGGCATTATCTCGAAGGCCTGCCGCAAGCAGTGGTGGCGCAGCGGCTGGGTATTAGTGAAGAGGCGATCCGCAAGCGGCTCCAGGCGGCTCGCGAGCAGTTGCGCCAGTGGTATGCCCGGCGCGGTGTGACGGTGGGTGCCGGCGTTTTGCTTGCCGGACTGGTCAGCGAAGCCCCGACGGCAGAGCCGTTGTTGGCGAGCGCCTGCGTCCAGGCCGGATTGCATCCCGGCGGCGCGGCAGCGGCCTTGGCCAACGGCATACGCGTTAGTGGATTTAGTCTTACGACTGGCATGACCACATGGGGACTTGGCGTGGCAGCAGCGGTGCTGGTGGTGACGGGTGCCCTCACTGTGTTGTTTATCGGTAGGTCTGAGGTGAGGCCCTCGCCGCCGCAGGCGAACGATGTACCAGTGCCCTTAACTGACCCGGCCCTGTCCGAAGAACAGCCGGGTCCAGTGCTAGCGCGTCAACTCGCGACCAAGATCACTGCCCAATACCGCCGTGATCACCTGAGCGAAGTCCTCGCCGATCTCAATGATCAGGTCGGTCTCGACAGTGCCGCCCCACCGTCGATCCGCACGAGCACGATGTTTTCGTACGAAGCCAGCGACGTGACTGTACAATCGGTGTTGGAGCGGCTCGCGCATGAACAGGGCCTGCGCATCACCTACCGCGATAACACCGTGGCCATATGGAAAATGGCAGACGACCAGGTGATCGCGGCTTTGAAAAAACGAATTCTCGACCCCGACCTGGGAGCCCGCCTGGAAACCGTCTTCGACGCGGGACAATTAGCCGACCCACGCCTCTATGGTATTTTGTTCACAGCCCTCGCTGGAGCAGATGTCGATGTCGCGCGCAAGGCATTGGAGGAGATAGAACTTCACGAGGGGAGTGTGCGTTGCCAAACGTTGGCTGCTATTCCGGTGGAGTCACTGATTGCCAAGGTCAGCAAACATACCCCCGATGAATTGAACGACTGGGATAAAAATCGGATTCTTTGCTGTTCGATCCTTGGCTACAGTCGTGACCCGCGAGCAAGCAAATGGCTTTTGCAGAAAGTTGAGACGCCGGAACAAGACGGGCTGCGCGTTCGGAGTATGTGTATAAAAGGGCTTGGCCTTTGTCGAAATTTTGAAGCTGTTCCGCTTCTGTGTGCATTGTTAGCCGACCCCAATTTAGATTTTTACGATTTAGACTCTGCTCGCCAAGCGCTTAGTATGATTGGTGATGATCGAATTGCCACGACAATTATGAACATATATGTTAAAAATAATATTTTTTCGACGAGTGTACCAATTCAAATTTTGGCGCAGCTGCGAGGTCCAGAAACCACAAAAGCGCTTTGGAAATTGGCTGATTCTCCGGACACACCTCCCATGCAGCTTTATTGGGTGGTTGAGGGACTTCGTCGGAACAATGACTTGCGCATTGTTGATAGGCTTCTTGATAGGTTGGATGAAGGAAATCATGTGGTGGAGCGTGAGGTCATCCCAGCGCTAAGTCAGTTTCGCAATCAAATGGTGGCAAATAAATTATGGAACTTGTTGAACGGTCCAGTGAATTCGATTAGGAGCGGACGAATCTTACAAATTCTGTCAGCGCAGCGTGATCCGAGAGCTGTTTCGCCATGCATGTCGCTGATTGAGAGCTCGTCTGGTCTGGATCGATATCAGCCACTGATGAACCTTGCAAAAATGCGGGATCCCGATTTGGCAAAATTTTTATTAGATAATTTCGTCAAGTGGGGGATCGAAAACAATTATCAGTTTTTAAATCCAGATATTGTGACCAATGATAAAGGCATTAAAAATGACATTTTAAATCTGCTCTCAGATTCTCATTATGTAGTAAGATCCATGGCTTTAAAGATAGCCTTTGATAACAACTATCCGACATTGCGCGATGCCTTGGTGGAGTTGCTGCACCATCCTGATTCACAAATAAGAAGTACGGCGATCCGGGGATTGTCATCAACTCACGATCCTCGAATGAATGCCCGTTTGATCGAATATTTATTGGACTCAAAGGGTACTGATATAGCACTCTTCGCTCATTTCGGTTCGTCAGAGGACCCGCGCTCACTTGATGCGGTATTGAGACTCATAGACGATGAACACCTGGTCACTTTTACACCAAGTTTTAATTACCACGGTGTAATCTATGCTCATCCACGAATTCAGAGTCGTCTCATCGAATTACTTAAGCATCCACGTCTTGAGATTAGACGAGCTGTGGTACCTCCATTGATCGCAATCGGCACGCCGGAAATTGCGTCAGCGCTTCTAAAAAATCTTCTGCCAGCGGATTGGGTATCCTTAAATATTTTTGACTCAGATCTCCGATTATTTTTTAAAAAATACCCTGATGTACGCGAGGCATACGAAAGAACCGGACACTCTTTTTCTCAGGCAAGCCCACCTCAACTCGACCCCGTCCCGACCGAGAATAGCGTATTCTAAATTTCCGGGGTACGGCCTCGGGCAAGGGCGCGGGCGTTTTCTTCCACATCCTGCTCAGCTTGGAGTCTTTCGCGATCGGGCACGATGCCAGTGCGGGGCGCCGAGATCTGAAACGAATATCGCTCTTGCTCCAGTCCTCGAAGGATCGCACGTTCAACCGGGCTTTGGAGCGCTGGATCACGATCGAAATTCATCGGTTCAAGGTATTGCACCGGGGGATTGGTAATGAAACGGGCGATCCCGGAATGGTTTGGCGAACTGGCATGGAGCATGAATGGATGCATCAGATACACGTCACCGGCATCACCTACGGCATGGCGGAAGTCACGGCACTGATGGACGAGTCTGCCGAATTCGTTGGGGCTGCAGCCCTCTGGATGCGCTGCGAGATGTCGGGCCACCACCGGCACCGAATCGGCCACGATAAAAGTCGCACCACCGCGGACATCAACATCCTGCCAGATGACGATCGTCAACAACGCCTGGTCCGGGCTGTCCAGGAAGTGTCTGAAATTATCTCCGTCTTTATGCCAGCCCACGGTGTCAGGTGATGGATCTTTCCATGGACGATCGGCATCAATACGGAAATTAATGATGAACGCATCAGACCAACCTGGTGGCCTGATGCGTTCGGCGCCCCCGCACAGTTGATGGATGGCGCCCTGGGCTTTGGGCGCTATCTGTTCGATCGGCCAATAGATCTGGTTGGAAAGATGTAGACGGTCGCGCACCCACGTGGCCGGATCATGCGGATCGTAGCCCGAGCGCTCCCAGCCGTGGCGCACCTGCGCAGCGCAAAAATTTCGGTCGATGCATTGAGGCACGCGAACGAAACCAAATCGCTCGAAGTGTTGAATGTCAGCCGAGGAAAGTGGTTTCATAAATACGGCTTTTGGCGGCCCAGCTCTGGGTTCTCTACATTTTTATTCATCGCGATGTCATCGCGACGTCATTGTCGACGGAGGCACTCCGCGGCAGCGTTTATAGGCGCGTGAGAAGTGGAATTGATTGGCGAAGCCGAGGTGTTCGGCGGTGTCTTTGACCGCCATGCCGCGTTGTAGCATGTGGGTGGCGTGTTCCATCCGGCGTTGCAGCACCCAGTGCGCGGGGCCGTCGCCGGTGAGGTTGCGAAAACGTTGCTGCAAGGTGCGGGGGGCGATGCGCAGCGAGCGGGCGAGGGCGGTAATGTTCCACGGGCGTTCGGGGGCGCCGTCGACGAGGCGACCGATCTCCGCCAGCAGGTCGCCGTCGCCGGGGGTGTTGGCCGACAGACCGCCCAGCAACGAGGCGAGGGCGGCGGCGACCCGCCAGGTCGAACCGGTATCACCGGTGATGCCGGAATCGACCACGGTGCCGAGGGCATTCAGCCACGGTTGCGGTGGGCGATCCAGCATCATCGCCCCGCCATTGGCGTGCAGGGCAGTGATCAATGGTTCGCACCACGGACCCTCAAGCATGATGTAGCGCAGGTGCCAGGGCTTGGTGGAGATCTCGTAGAATTCGACTCCGGTCGCCACCGCCAGCAGATTTCCCGGATGGTGGGTCATTGGCCGGCCATTGACGGTGATCTCGGCTTCGCCTTTGACGGTGGTCTGGATGGTGCAGCGGTTGAGGATCTGGCTGAAGGATTCGCCCGCCGGAATCAGCTCTTCGACGCAGGCCAAAAAAGTCAACGCACCCTGCAGAGGCGGTTGCAAGATCGAGGGCATGCCGAGACGACGCATGCGTGTATGGATATGCGAGACGGTCCCAAAGGCAATTGGACCCGGATGTCCGCAATCGAAAATCTCGAGCATGAGCACCCATCCAAAATTACTCGCCAGTGGATTTTCCGCGCGTGAGCGCGAGCAGTTTGATGGCGACGGGTTCACCGTCTGTCGCGGCCTGCTCGACTCGGATTTTCTGGCCGAGGTGCGCGCGGCTTTCGATCAGATGTGGACGGCGCACAGCGGACAGGGTCGGGTTTTCCATCAGCAATTGCTGACTCATCCGGTGTTCGTGCGCTTGATCGAGCACCCGGCGATCCTCAATCGTCACCGTGAATTGTTTGGCGATCAGGTGCAGTTGTTGTCGTTGGATCTGTTGCGTCAGGGGCCGAACAGCACCTCGGCCGATTACGCGTGGCACCGCGACTTCCACTTTCCCGGGGATCACGTGCTGGCCGCGAACACGATTTTGTATCTCGACGACATCACGCCTGAGACGGGTCAGACGCGCGCGGTGCCGGGAACGCATCGCGGACACGGCATGCCACCGGTTGACGGGCGCAACGGCCCGTTGCCCGGCGAGGTCGCGGTCACCGCCTCGGCGGGCGACGCGACGATCATCAACGCCTCGGTCTGGCACACTGGCGGTCGTAATCGCAGTCAGGGCGTCCGCCGTGGAATCTACCTCTATTACGGTTGGTGGTGGTTGAAACAGTACTTCGTCGAGCGCGGCCCGATGCCGTGGCAAGCCTTTGTCGGAGCCTCGCCGCAACGGCTGTCGCTGCTTGGTCAGCGGATGCCAGCGGGCGACCTGCATATGTATTGAGTACGCAGCCAGCGGCTGTCATTCTCGATGGTCGTTGAACGTGTCTGACCGTCTCTTTTTTTATTCGCTGACGGTGTGGCTGAACATTCTTTAGCCACCCTCAGCCAAGGATCCGCCCATGTTGCATGGCTCTGCGTATTATCCCGAACACCGCCCGGCGTCCCTGTGGGCGCAAGATGCGCGGTGGATGCGCGAGGCGGGGATGAATCTGGCGCGGGTCACCGACTTCGCGTGGGGTCGGCTCGAAGCCAGCGAGGGGGTCTTCACCTTCGACTGGCTGGCGCAGGTGATCGACATCCTGCACGCTGAAGGCATCGGCACCGTTATCACCGTGCCCACTGCCGGACCAACTGCCTGGCTGGTCGAAGCCACGCGGCCGGAAGACGATTGCCGGATGGTGTACGAGGATGGTCGGCCGTGGGATTTCGGCGGCCGCAGCATGACCTGCCCCGGCCATCCGCGATTTCGCGCAGCTGCTGCACGCATCAGCACCGCCCTGGCCAAACGCTTCGCCAACCATCCAGGGATCATCGGCTGGCAGCTCGACAATGAGTTGGGGATGTTCGGTACGCGCTGTTACTGCGCCTCGTGCGTGAGTGGATTCCGCGCCTGGCTCGAACGCAAATATGGCACCATCGAAGCGGTGAATGAACGCCTGGGGATGGTTTTCGGCTCGGGCGAATTCCGCACGTTTAACGATGTTCCGCTGCCCCGTCTCGGTCAGGGCCTGCACAGCCCAGGACTCAAGCTCGACAGCCAGCGATTTTTCCAGGAGGTCAATGCCGATTTCCTGGCGATCGAAGCGCGCGCGCTGCGTGCCGCCGGAGCGACTCAACCGATCACCCACAACGTCTGCCACATGTTCAGCGGTTGGCAGGGTCAAGATGATCCCCAACTGTTTGCTGAACTCGATGTGGCCGGCTGGGATTGCTATCCGGTGCAGTTCGCGCCGCATCCCCGACCCGAGACGTTGGGCTTGCTGCATGCCTGCGCCCGCAGCTACAAAAACGGCAAACGGTATTGGATGCTCGAACAGCAGATCGGTTCGCCGATGGACGCGGCCGCTGACGATTTGCGCCAAGTGCGTTTGTGGGCGTGGCAGGCGGTGGCCCATGGCGCTGAAGCCTTGACCTGGTTCCGCTGGGACACCGCGCGTTTCGGCGGTGAGCAATATTGGCGAGGCATCCTCGATCACGTACCGCGCAAGAATGCGCGGTACGACCTGGTGGCAAAATTCGGCACCGAGTTGATGCGTCATGCTCCGCTGATGGATCGGTTGACCCGTCCTCGGCGGGCGGCGGTGCTGCTCGACGTTGCCAGCACGGATTCCTGGAAGCTCGAACCGCCCGGCCCGAATATGCCATATCGCGACCTCGCGGCGCGCTGGTTCGGGGCGTTGAGCCGCGCGGGCTGCGCTGCGGATGTGGTCACCATCATCCCCGAACCCGGAGCGTACGAGGTGCTGGTCGCCACCGGCCTGCGCTTGGTCGATCCCGCGATGATTGCGCGTTTGCGCGCGTTCGTCGCTGCCGGCGGAACGCTGATCAGCGGCGTTGCGCTGGCGACGCTCGATCGTGACCACGTCGCGCCGGCAGAACCCGTGCCCTGGGGGCTGACTGATGTGGTCGGCTGCGAGCGCCTCGAATTCAGTGCCTTGTCGCCAAGTCTGGCGCCGCCGAAGGAGCGCCTTGGTGAGCACGCGGGCAACTGGGCGTCGCTCGGCCGCAACGGCGCCGTGCCGGTGGTCGGTGACGGTCCGTTGGCCGGCGGCACGTATTCCGTCGACACGTGGTGCGATCACCTGGAGGCCCAAGGCTGCGCCGTGTGGGCCCGCTTTGCCGCAGGCAGTCCGCCCGCCGGCCTGCCTGCGGTCACCTGCCATGAACATGGCCGTGGATTGGCGATTTATGTCGCGGGCCTGGTCGACGAAACCTTGGCCGACGCGGTGGTAGCAGAAGTCATCATCAAACGCACCGCCGCAGGATCGCCAGCCGTCATCGATCCCCATGCCCCCCGTGGCGACGGTCCGTGGGTCGAAATCGTACCGGTGAACGATGGGGCGAAAAACCTGTGGTTCGTGCTCAATCACGGGCATTCCGCGACACGTTTGAGGTTAGCCCAGCAGATGCGTGATCATCTGAGCGACGACCGCGATGTAGCCGACCTGACGCCCTATCAGATCCGCCTGCTGGAACGCTGCGGCTGAAAACCAGGTGAGATCTGGCGAAGTCGTGGCATTGGTAGGCATGCAGGTCGCTTTCCGGGTCGAGCCATCACCAAGCTGTCGTTCATGAACCCTCGTGACGATGACGACGAGCTCGCGAATGAAGGTCCCGTGGTGGTCGCGACCCGGGTCTTCATGGCGCATCAGCGGGCGTTGACCGCGTACATCCTGGCGATCGTCCACGATCATCATGTGGCTGATGATGTGCGTCAGGAAGTGTGGCTGGTGATGGCCAAGCGATGGGACGAATACGGCGCGCTGGCTGATCCCTGGCCGACCATGCGCGCGATCGCCCGGCGCCAGGCGTTGGCGGCGATGCGGCGGGTGAAACCGCAAGGCCACGTGCCGAGCGAGGCGGCTTTGGAGGCCGTCGCGGCCGCGATCATGGACGTCGATCGCGAACACGATGAGCGGCGCACCGCGCTGAATCGTTGTCTTGAAGAACTGCCGGCAGATTGGCGCGCGCTGCTCGATCTGCGCTATCGCGATGGCTTGGCGGTGAC
>JANYGY010000208.1 GCA_025362255.1 Planctomycetales bacterium | reverse complement strand
CCAGTACACCTCGCTGGTGTGCTGGAGAAAAGACGGAAACGCAGAAATGTGCGGTATTTTCAAACGATTGACGACTCCACCTGCTTTTTTCAGCGATGAATAATCGATTCAGCTGCGACACCGAACATCCCGCTACCTTCGCTAAGAAGGAGATCCGCAGCGGCATTTCCAGCGCCATCTCGATCTCATTCATCACTGCCCGCAGCCGCAGACTGAACTCTGGTTTCTTTCCACCGTCCTCCGTCTGGGCAAGACGCCATAGAAGCCGCCACAAAATAGCCTGCGCCCGCGCCGACTGAGCCTGCAAACACAACGCGGCTTCCTCCATTTCCGATTTCCACCCCTGAAAATCCTGACCCAGGTCTTTGACCACTGGCACCACCACTGTTCCGGCAGCCGGCTCAGGCGTGAAATGGATCCAGGTAACCAGAGCGACGCCACGGAACTGATAGGAATGGTTGACATCCGGCGCAGCAAGAGAGACGAAGCCAGGCTTGATAGGGCACGCCTGCCCACGCCACATCAACTCGCCCTCGCCCTCATACAAATTCAACACCCACAAACGCCGAAGCCGATAGGATTCCAGCCCTGTAGATTCTTTATGCTCAGCCCGCACCCGCGCACTGTTCACCACCGGCGGCCTGGCCAAAGGCAGACTCAGACACGCGCGAGAATCGCTCATGGACAACATCTCCAGATTAGCACCAAACTCGACCTAATGCCCAAAAATCCCAGTTCCCCTCGATTCGAAACAACCCACGAAGGCCAAAGGCCCAGTGGGGGGAAGGCCGAAGGGGCCCCCCTTCGGCTCAGGGTCCAGGGGCGAAGCACCCTGGTTCAAGCGCGGCCCCCGCGCGACGAAGCCGGGGGTTTGGGGGGCGGGAGGCCGGAGGTGGCGGGACAATCCGCTGCGTGCCGGGGCATCAGCCCCAAACCAGCGGTTGCCCGCCACCGGAGGCCGGAGCCCCCCGACTTATAGCGCGTCGGCCGCGAGGCCGGCGAGCTCTGAGCGTTCCGACTTCGTCAACGTCACGTGGCCAACCATCGGATTCCCACGCAGACGTTCGACGACGTAGGTCAAGCCGTTGGAGTTGGAATCGAGGTAGGGATTGTCGATCTGGTGCGGATCGCCGGTGAGCACGATCTTGGTGCCGTTGCCGACTCGGCTGATAATCGTTTTGATCTCGTGCGGGGTGAGATTCTGCGCTTCATCGACGATCGCGAACTGCTTGGAGATTGAGCGTCCGCGGATGTAGGTCAGCGCCTCCATCGAGATCGCATCTTCCTGGATCAGGCGCTTGATGACCTCGTCAGGATCCTTTTCCTCGGCCGCAAACAGGTAATGCAGATTGTCGAAGATCGGCCCCATCCAATGCGCGAGCTTATCATCCTTGGTGCCGGGCAGATAACCGATGTCTTGGCCCAACGACATGATCGGACGCGATACGAGGAGTTTCTTGTACAACTCGTCGTGGATCACCTGGGTCAGTCCACAGGCCAGGGCGAGCAACGTCTTGCCGGTGCCGGCGCGGCCGACCAGGGTCACCAGCTTAATGTCGGGATCGAGCAGCAGCTCGAACGCCATCCGCTGTTCGAAGCTGCGCGGCCGGATGCCAAAAAGCTCAGGTGCTTCGTGGTCGATCCGGCGCAGCATGCCGCTTTCGCTGTCGTACATCGACAGCACGTGATGGGCCTCGTCCTTCTTGTCGACGATGACGCAGAACTCGTTGTGATTGAGTGGGCCTTCCTCTTCGTTGACTAGGCCTTTGGGGCTAAAGGAATCCTTGAGCAGCAGCTTGTCGACGGTCGCCCCGGTGACCTGCACCATGGTATAGCCGGTGTAGAGCTGATCGACGTTGACCTTTTGATTATTGAAATCCTGGCTGGGAATGCCCAGGGCGTCGCACTTGATCCGGGCGTTGATGTCCTTCGAGATGAAGAACACATTGTGCCCGCCGCTGCGCAGCATGTGGGCGCAGCCGAGGATGTGGTTGTCCGCGACCCCGGGCAACATGCCGTCGAGCTCGTCATAACCGAGGACCACCTGGACGAGGCCACCTTGCGGGGTCTCGATGCCATCGCGCAACGAGCCTTTGAGACGGAGCTTATCGAGGCTGCGCGCGACTTCGCGGGCGTTGCGACCAAGCTCGGTATTGGCGGTCTTGAAGCGATCCAGCTCTTCCAGCACGATCATCGGGATGACCACGTGATTGTCTTTGAAGGCGAACAGCGAACCCGGATTGTGGAGGAGGACGTTGGTGTCGATAACGAAGGTCTTCTCGCGTTTGACGGGGATCTTTTG
>JANYGY010000191.1 GCA_025362255.1 Planctomycetales bacterium | reverse complement strand
ACCGGTTCCGCTGCCCGGTGACGGGCGAACGCTTTCTCTACCAGGCGATGCCAGGGGATGTCTCGAACGCGTCCAAACGCACGGTGGTGGTCTGCACAGCTCGCCCCGTGCCCACCAATCAGGGCCCCCGTTACGGAGCCTACCTGGCCAACAATCAACTGCTGTGGACGGCCGAACCCCTTGTACCCGGCACTGTGGCGCGTTGAGTCCGCATCCAGTATGGGTCAGCACAGCATCGGCGAGGTTTTAGGTCAGGTCGCCGTCGGCCGACTGATCACGCGGTTGATCGCCCGAGATCACCTGCCGCATGCTCTGCTCCTCGAAGGCATTCCAGGCTGCGGGCGACGCACTTTTGCCACTGCCATGGCCCAGGCCATCCTCTGTCTGGCGCCTTGTGCGGGCGATTCGTGCGGCGAATGCGCCTCGTGCCGCCTGATTCGCAGCGACAGTCATCCCGATCTGGTCGCCACTCTTCATGACAGCGTCGCTGGACAGGTGGGGGTGGACGTGGTCCGCGACGAGATTGTCGAAGCTGCCTACGCCAGTCCCTTGGTCAGTGCACGCAGGGTGTTCATCCTGCCCGGAATCGAGCGATGGAGCGTAGCTGCGAGCAATACCTTGCTCAAAGTGCTGGAGGAACCACCGGCCGCGGTGCGCTTCATCGCCACAACAGCGCAGGCCACCGCGGTGTTGCGTACCATCCAATCGCGCTGCCAGCTGTATCGCCTGCAACCGCTGTCGGCAGGCGACGTCGAACGGATCCTCATCGCCGGTGGGATTGCAGCCCCCACCGCCCACGCCCGGGCGGTGCTGAGTGTCGGCAGCCACCGCGGTCTATGGCAGGACACTCAGGAGATTCCGCTGGAACCCTTGCTCAGTCTAGCGCGTGAAGGCTATCGCTCGGCGGTGGTTGCTGACGTCTTGAGCTGTCTTCCGACCGGCCTCAGCGAAACGGTGGCAGCCCAGGGCCTGACCCTTGCGGCAGAGCAGCGGCGCATCGTGCGCACCTGGTTGTCGGCTTTGACTCATGAATTGAGGAATGATCTGCGGCTGGGGGATCTTCGCGCGCAACAGGCAGCGGATCGCATCGTGCGGATCGGTGCGTTGCATGGCGATCTGGCGCGCAACCTGAATCCTCGGCTGGTGATCGAAGCGATTGGATTGGGAGAGACCGAACGCTTGTTGCGTAGTTCGGGGTTGTAGTTCGATAGATAAATTGCGCCCAACGAGACAACCACTTCAAGTGACTCAAAGTGAGTCAGACTGTCACCGATTCTATTACCGGTCTGTCTACCGAACTCTCGTTGCATAGCGGATTTGCATTCACTAGTCTATTCGTGCTGGAGTCTGTTCATGCCGCGTGACGCCTTGTTGGATATGTATTTGAAGGATGTGTCCGTCTTCCCGGTATTGACCAGGGAATCGGAATGCGCGTTCGCCCGCAAGCTGCAAGCCGGTGATCGGATGGCGCGGCAGGACCTCATCCAATGCAATCTGCGCTTGGTGGTGAGCGTCGCCCGCCAATACGAAAATCAGGGCATGCCGATCCTCGATATCATCGAGGAGGGCAACATCGGCCTGATGCGCGCGGTCGAACGCTTCGACCCTGACATGGAGTGCCGGTTTTCGACCTATGCCGTACACTGGATCAAGCAGGCCATCCGCCGCGCCTTGCTTGAAAAAGTCAAAAATATCCGAGTCCCAGCTTACATGGCGGAACTCGTCGCCCGGTGGAAGAAATTCAATCGCGAAAATCCCGGCGTCACCGATATCCAATTGGTGGTCAAGGCTCTTAAATTGCCCAAGGAGAACGCAAAACTTCTCAAACGCATCATCGAGACGAGCCTGATCAACGGTTCCAACCTGGATGCCGAAGAGGTTTCCGACCTCAGCTCGTTTTTTGAAGACACCCACGAAGGTTCTGACCCGGAGGCGGTGGTCGGTGGTCGTGAGGATGTCTTGTTCGTCCAATCCCGGCTGTCGATGATCCCTAAACGTGACGCTGACGTTTTGCGCTATCGTTACGGCCTTGATGAATTTCCGGTGATGACGCTTGAGGAGATCGGCAAGGTTTTCAGCCTGACGCGTGAACGCGTTCGTCAGATCGAGACCAAGGCGATCAACCGCCTGCGCGAGCTGATTCCGGCTGAGGATGTCCTGTGAGTGATCATGGTTGGATGTCTGCCCCGTCGGACTCGGGCTGCCATGGCTGGAGGCAACAATGCCACGCATCCATATGGTCATAACCCTCCTCGACCGCCGCTGATCGATTCCCTCTTGGCATCCATGACCCTACACATACAGATGGACTTATGACTATTCGTTACGCCCATGTTTCCTTCGGTATGCTGGCGCTTGTCTGCGCGGCCTTTATCAGTTCCTGCACCTCCGAAGAAGTCGGTGAGACGTTAACGGTCAAATTCGACCCGTCCTTCGTGCCCAAGCAGGTCACCCTCAAGCAGGATACGGCGTTGCCGCTTTCGGCGACCAATCCTAAGGTCGCTCAGTTCGATGTTATCGCCTCGGTGACCTACCGTGGTCAGAAAACCCTGGAATACATTTGGGCGATCGACAGCAGCAATCTGAGTGTTGGATATACGATCACACCAAACACGTCGACACCCAATAAAGCTACGATCAAGCTGACTTATACCTCAGCACTGTCTGCTCCAGCTTTTGATGGCGCCATGCCGATCAAATTGTTAGTAAAGGAAAAGGCCGGCACGATCAGTCAATCAGACACGGTCTCCGTTGACGTCTACGTGTATGGCGGCGCCGGAGGCTGAGTTAATCGCACGCGTCTGACGAGCATCAACCAGGCTGGGCCGCGAGTAATCGCAGGCCCAGCTGACTTTTGAGCCCGGCTTCTGTACTCTTTATTGCGGTCGCCGACCAAGCCCCAGCTGACGCCGGGATCAGGTAGGTCCGCATCGGTTCGATGGAGATCGAGCCGGCGCTGGTTGACAAGGTGCCATGGCCGTCGAGACAGGTGATGATGGTACAGCGCCCATTGCCACCATCACGAGTGTGGGTCGCGCGCCGTTCCTGGACGGTGAAAAAGTCGCAGGTGATCAGATGGCGGATGGTGCCACCGGTATGACATGGCAACTCTGGCGCCACCACCGGTTGGGGGGTTCGCGACGCGAAATCAATGGTCGCCAGGGATTGCGCAACGTGCAGGGGACGGGGCTTACCGTCCAACCCGAGCCGGCCCCAATCGTCGACCCGAAAAGTCACATCGCAGGTCTGCTGGACCTCATACAGGAGGCATTCGGTTCCCAGGGCGTGCACTGTGCGCGCCGGAAGAAAGAAGAAATCACCGTCACGAGCGATGAAACGTTCCAACGTATCGGCAACGTGACCCGCAGCGCGGGCGGCTTCGAAGGCGGTCCGGTCAACGCCGGGCTTGGTGCCGACGAACAACTCGCCGCCATCGTTCAGCATCAACCAGCACTCGGTCTTGCCACGCTGGCCGACACCAAGGTTGCGTGCCAGCGCATCGTCCGGATGGACCTGGACGGACAGGCGGGCGTTGGCGTCGATCAATTTGACCAGCAGAGGGAAGTCGCCGCCGTCCCATGTCTCGCCGACCAGCTGCTTGCCGTGCTGATGGGTCAGGTCGCGCAAGGTCTGACCCGCGAGAGTTCCACTCGCGACGACGCTCATCCCGCGCGGATGATCGGCCAAATCCCAACTTTCTCCGATCCGCCCGTCAGGCAGGTCTTGACGCCAGGGGGCCATCGCCCGACCCCCCCAGACCAAAGCATGGTACACGGGTTTGAAGGCGAGTGGCAAGGCAAGCGGGTCGATCATGGTGCAGCGGGTTTCTCAGACTCGGCAGGAGGGGCGATGGGGGTGCTGATTGCGGTGGATGCTTGAGCCGCCGGCAACCGATGCACAGCGTTAAGCCGCGCAAGATTGAGCGCTTTGCGCGTCGCGCGCAGGCGGCGCACCTGCTCGCCGACGAGCTTTTCGAGCCGCTGATCCCGGCGGCGGAGGACCACGATCAACACCCCTAGGGCGACGCAGGCGGCGACGATCGAGAGGTCGAGCCACCGGAGTTCGTACGGCGGCAGCGCCGGTATGATCGAATAGCCGACGCCGACAAACGCGAAGGTGTACACGTTATCGCTTTGCCGACGGACATCATTGCGTTGGTCGCGCAGGCTGTCGGCATTTACCGGGATGGCGCGGAATTTGAAGAATCGAGCATCGACGCTGATCTTGGCCCCGCGCGCTGGGGCCACTTGATCGCTGATCAGGCAGACTTCGTACAGCCGCAAAATTTGACTTTTCAAAGTCGGTTTACCGTTGAGAAGTTCAGTGATCTTGCCCGCGTCGCGATTCCACATGAGGATGCGCAAGACGCGATTGACGCCAAAGGGCTGATCGCGGGCGACGTTGACGTCTTCCCAGCAGCGGTAGACAAAACCGGTGAGCTTGAACGGTTGGCCGCGAAATTCTTCAGGTTTTTGGTGGATGTCATCGGCCCGGTCATTGCCGTTGGCAGCGGTGGCGTACCCCGCCAGCCCGCCATCACGATCAACCCGAGCCTGGCCGAGCAGGAAATAGTATGGTCGGGTTTCCAGGACACTGCGCTCATCGCCGACATTGGTGAACAGATCGGTGGGCAACGTCGCCGGCATGATTCCGCGCATCTCGACCAGATCCGGGTCGGTCTGCTCTTCGGATCGTTCGCTGGCGCGAACTTGTCGCGCAAGGACCAATGGCATCTGGGTGTCACCGGTGGTTCCGGTTGGCGCTGGTGCGCTGCCGAGAAATCTGCCGAGCACCTGGATGTCACGGCCGACCACCAGTTCACTGGCCGAGATCGGCGCGAGCACCTGGGCAATCTGCTGCTCGTCGAGTTGAACCGCCAAGCGTTGATACCCCGTGGGCATCGCTGACTGGGGAATCGGGTAGTCGGCTGTGGGTTGAGCGCCATCGGGTCCAAGCGGAGCGGCAACACTGTCGAGGAGACGTCCATGCAGGATCACGGCAGCACCGGGCTGAACACCGCCCAACAGCAGATCCCGGGCAAGCACCCGTTGCGGGATCGGAGGCTGAGCTAGGTCCAGATGTTGGAGTTCAGCACCCCAGGCGAGCGTGAGCGCGTCGACCACGTCGTCGTGACGGACGTTGGCCTGATCAGCGATCAATTCGCGCACGGTCTTCAGCTCGGCGGCGATCGCCGTGGCGCTGGGCAGGGGGTCGGCATCGTTGAGCCGGGGCGTCGCCATCGGTTTCAGGACGCGCTCCTCGATCACCGGCTCGAACGGCCCGTGGGGAATCATCTTGGCGTAGCCCAGCAGATAATTGATGAATGCGCCGATCACCACCAGGACGAACGGCAGCATCACGAGCAGCCGCCACTCGCGTTTCTTCATCCCGCGTTTGCGCGCGAGATCACGCCTATCGAGGGAAAAGGCGGGTACGGGCTGCGAGGGATTGAAGCGGAGCATAGGATTCGCCTGGAGAGGGGCTTTATTTCAGCCAGACAACGGAGCTGTCTGCCGGATTCATTCTGAGTTCAACGTCCCGGGTCACGTCGCGTTCAGTGACGATCGCGGTCCAGGAGCGCTAGCCTTTTACCAGCGCAACCACACCGTCCGGCCACTTCCCATCAAGCCAACCTGACCATCCGGGGTGACGGCCATCGCTGTCACCTTGGCCATACCGATATCAGCAGGTTTGAGGCCGAGGACCGTGATGCAACTGTTACCGCGAAAATCAAACACCTGCAAATCGTCGCGCGACGAATCGAATGCATAAAGCAGACCGAGACGATCGCAGCCAAGGCCGATCACTTTGCGCAGTTGTCCCGGATCCGAACCTTTTCCACCACCATTGGTGATGTGCGTCGCGGTCTTTGTCGTCTGGTCGAGAGCGAATTTCTTGATCTGGTTTGACCAGCCGTCATAGACAAAACAGGCGTCGCCGGCCGGCGAGACGGTGATGAGCAGCGGGTCGTTGAACTCGTTGGCCCCTTTTCCTTTTTGACCAAAGGCAAACAGGAACGTCCCATCGGGAGCGAGCACCTGCACGCGATATTCTTCGGCGTCCAAGACGTACACTCGTCCGCTGTCATCACAGGCAGCTGCGATTGGTTCTAGGAATTGGCCGTTGTTTTCACCGTTGCCGCCAATGAATCCAACGACCGAGGTCTTTGCCAGATCGATCTGGTGCAGGCCATGTTTCTTGCTGTCGGCAACCCACAGGCGCGCACCTGTGGGATCCACTGCCATACCAAGCGTCGAGCCGAACATGCCGCCTCCTTTGGCTTCGGCGTCGAGCCGCGCTACCGCCCAGCCTTCAGGATCGTAGACCGTCACAAACCCGCTATCGGGATCGAGACCATAACTGCGCCCGCTGCCATCGGCGGCCCACAGGGATTGCTCGCGCATCCGTTCAGCGCGGACTCCGGCGCATTTGAGATCGGCGCTGAATCGGACCAGGGCGGCCCGTTCAGGATGACAGGTGATCAACTCGCCCAGCTGATCGATCGCCAAGCTTCGAGCAGGTCCGGGATCGACCCCAGCATCGAGCACCGGCTGGGTCGCATCCAAGGCACCGCTGGCTGAAACGGCAACCAGTCTACCACTCGCATACAGCACCAGCAGGCCACGTCCGGGATGCACGGCGAGATCGAGTGGCGGGTCTTTGGGATCGGCGGGAACGCTCCAGGTTTCCACCCGTCGCTGAAAGCGATCATAGTGGATCACCGTGTGCTGCCCGGCATCAAGTGCGTACAGATCACCCGTACGATCGACGGCGACCGCGACGAGGTGCTGAAACGAATCCTGCCCGGTTCCTGCCCGGCCCAAACGGCCTCGATATGAACCGTCAGGCTCGATGATTTCGATGCCTCCGACGCCTTGATCGGCGATGAATGCCGTGCCATCGGCGGCCAGCGCCAGATCGATGCCTGGTCAAAGGAGCCGTAAGTGCGGCGGACGGTCGAATCGATCCCATAGACCATCACGGTGCGTCGGCCGGCATCCAGGACATGCAGTTCGTCCCCGCGGATCACCAGGGCCACGGCGCGTTTCGGCAATTGATCCAGCGGCAGGGCCAGGGGTTCGGCGGTCAGCCATCCCGCACTGATGCGTAGCGGAACGCCCGAATCCGCAGCCAGTCCCCACCACGTGCCTGAAGCGTCGCGGGCGAGCTGACTGAGCGCGGGTTCAGCACCCTGGCCCCAGCGGGCGAGCGGTTTCAACGGCGCGCGTTTCGCCGGGTCGGCGATCGGCGTGGTGGTCAGCGGAACACGCACCACCACCTCTTGCCCTAAGGGATCACGGACG
>JANYGY010000164.1 GCA_025362255.1 Planctomycetales bacterium | reverse complement strand
TCGCGCTGACTCCCAGCAGATGCATCGCCAGGAAGGTCGTCAGCACGCCCAGCGGCAAGGCGATCGCGACGGTCAGGCTGGCGCGCGCATGCATCATGAAGACCACGATCACCAAGCAGGTGACCAGCAGCTCTTCGATCAGGGTGTGCGCCAAGGTCTCGTTGGTTTCAGCGATCAGCCGTGCCCGATCGTAGAATGGCTCAGCCGCGAGTCCGTCGGCGGCCAAGGTCTGACGAATCTCGAATAAGCGCTTTTTGACCGCCGCGATCACCGCCTGCGGATCCTCATGCACGCGCATCGCGACGATCGCCCCGACCTGCTCACCGTGCTCATCGGCGAGCAGGCCCTGGCGAACCGCGCCCCCGAGCTGGACGTCGGCCACGTCGCGCAGCAGCAAGCCCGCGCTCTGGGCTTCATTGCCTCGGATCACGATGCGGCCCACGTCATCGATCGAGCGGATGAACCCCCGGCCGCGGATCATCGTCTCGACGCCTGATTGCTCGATGCTCATGCCGCCGACGTCGCGGCCGCTTTTTTGCACCGCCATCATCACCATGTCGATGGTCAGGCCTTGTTCCTCCAATCGCGTCGGATCGACGTCGATCTGATATTCGCGCACCACGCCGCCGACCGCGGCGACCTCGGCAACGCCGGGCACCGCTTGCAGCGCGGGGATGACCACCTGATCCATGACGAAGCGTTTGCGCTCGGGATCGGCAGCTCCGGCGAGAGTGAACGCGAACACCTGGCCCATGGCACTGGCGTCAGGTCCCAGGCGGACGGTGACTCCGGGCGGCAAGTCGCCTTGCAGGCGCGTCACGCGTTCAAGCGTCAGCGTGCGGCAGGTGTAGAGATTGCGCCGTTCATCGAAAATGAGGTAGACGTAGCTGGTCCCAGCGAGGGACATGCCGCGCACGGCGGTGACGCCGGCCAGCCCCTGAAGCCCGCGCGCGAGCCGTCGGGTCACCTGTTCGTCGATGTCTTCGGGACTCTTGCCGGCCCATTCGGCCCACACGATGACCTGGTTGTCCGACAAGTCGGGAAGCGCATCGACCGGCACGTGCCGCCACGACCATATGCCGGCTGCGGCGAGGGCCCCGGTCACGAGCAGGGTGATGAAGGCGTTGCGAATGGCGAAGGCGATCATGCCGCGTTCAGTGCTGATGCGGACTAGTGGTAGGTGAAACAGTGGCAGGTGAAACAGTGGTAGGTAAAACAGTGGTAGCGGGACCAGTGGCAGCGGGACCAGGGCCGGCAGGCAACGCGCCATCCGGGAACAACAGCGAGGGCGACCCCGCCAACTGAGCCTGGGCGTCGATTAGGAATAGGCCTTGAGTGGCAACTTCATCGCCCGCCTTCAAGCCCGCGCGCACGACGAAGTGATCGTTACCCGCTTCATCTTCCAGGCGCGGACCAAGGGCGACCGTAACCGGTTCGAACTGCACCGTGCCATCGGTCTTGCGCTGCGCGACGCGCCACGCAACCGAGCGCACGCCGGTCGATAGAATCGCCGTCTTGGGAATTAAAGGAAACGTTCCCCAGGAGGTTTTGTCTGATGGATCCGCAGCTTCCAAATCAGGCCCAAGCACGCCTTGAAACCGCGCCTTGATCAGCGCCCCGGGCAGCACCCGACGGCGGCCGTCGGTGAGGTAAATGCGGACTTCACGAGCACGGATCTTGGGATTGATCTCATTCGCCACGCGGGCGATGACCGCAGTCACCTCGGGCAGCTCGCCCAGATCGTCGGATGCCAGCACAACCTTTTGCCCTACTCGGAGAAAATGAGCGCGCGGCTCGGGCACGTGGACCACCAGCGTCAACCGCTGGGCGTCGACCAGCTTCAGCAAGGGCATGTCGGCAGTGACATCAGTCCCGACCATCAAGGTTTTATTAACCATGTCCTGATCCGCGAGCCACGCCTGGCCGGCAGCCGGGCTGAGCAACGTGACGGTGTCGGTGGGTGCGTGCCCGGCGATGATGGCGGCTGCGACGTGGCTGAGATTCCAGCGCGCGAACCGGTCCGTAAGCGCCTCGACCAATTCACGTCGTCCGCCTTTGACGGCCGCAGCGAGTTCGCTCTGCGCCAGAAAAGCTTCGGGGCTGTAGAGATCGATCACCGGCTCACCGAGGGCGATCTCCTGGCAGCAACCGAACGTCGCCGGGTGGCGCTTGACGATCCGGCCAGCGATGCGTGCGACCATCGTCTGCGAAAAACGCTCATCGTATTCGGCAGCGCCATAGGCACGCACCACCACGGTCGCCGGCCCAGCTTCGATTTTCGTCGTCGCGACGCTCATCCGCTTTTGCTGCTCACGGGTCAACGCCCCGGCAGTCACCCGCTCAAGGCGCATGCCGCACACCGGACAGCTGCCAGGTTTGCTGCCGATGAAATCCATCATCGGACAGGCCCAGCGTTCAGCGGATGAATCACTGGCTGATGAAAGCTCAGCGTGGTCATGGGTGACGAAAAAATTCGCCTGCGGAATTGCCAGCACGAGCAACGTTCCCGCTGCAAGGCCGCTTAATGCGGACATCCATCCGCGCCACCAACCACCAGAAATGGACATTATTTATTCATGTCCTGCGCGATAGCCGGCTGCGCATACGGCTGATGCCGACTGGTGCGGATGATGGTGGTGACCACCGCGCCAACCACGAAACAGCCGATGAAGATGAGGACGTGACGAGTCATCAATGAGTGATCCTTCTCAAGTACACAGCGGCTGATGATGCTGATGGCAAGGGCAATGTTCAAAGGTAAAGGTCTCCTCGCGGAGATATGTCTCAACAATTTTTAACTGCACCGCCCTCGTTGCACGGGGACGGTGTTGTCAAAGAGCTATCAGCCAAGTTGATCCTCCATATTCAGATCGGTAGATCTTCCACCTTGATGACGATGAAATTATCCCACTGGCTCGATCTGGTCACTCAGAGACCGGAAAGGCTTGTGGTTCATGAGTGCAGTAGGCGTTTTTCAGGCTTTCAGGGATTCATGTTGTTCGTCATCTTTAATTTGCAGACTGACATCCGGAGAATAACATGATCGCACGTCCCCTCTCTTCCCTTCTCGCGCTTTTAATCTTTGGTGGCGTAGCGCTCACCGCGATGGATCAAGTCGATCCGCATGCCGAGACCGTTCCCACGAAATCCATGAACGCCGCGTGTCCCATGTGTGACAAGCCGGTTGGCGACAAGGCTGAAAAAGTCAAAGTTACCGTGGGCGAAGGCGCCACCGCGAAAAGCTTCCACATGTCATGCTGTTCCAAGACATGTGCCGATGAATTCACAAAAAATCCCGAACCAGTTTTTCAAAAGAATTTCGGGTCTAAGGCAAATGCAGGACGCAAGACCCCGTAACCGATTTTAAGAATCAATCCCTGACAGCGTCGAGCTGTCAGGGATCCGTATGCGTTTAAGAGTTTTTTCTGTAGGTCTAAAGAACATGTAGTGGCTCAGCTGTGCTATCTAGAAATTTAAGTCATTATATACATGTCAGAGTAAATTTTTTTAAATTGAGTCAGGTCAAAATACATCAGTTTTTTTCTAGTCATCGTTGCTTAAATGGATGTTAGATGGCGACAAATGGCGATTTATACTATCTCACTGCTGTCCGGTCAGGAAGTTGAGGACG
>JANYGY010000108.1 GCA_025362255.1 Planctomycetales bacterium | reverse complement strand
CGACGTCATGATACGAACCGTCGATCAACTCAGCGTAGACGTTGATGGTTGGGAAGCCGGCGAGGTAGCCGCGTTGCAGCTCGGAGCGCACGCCTTCTTCGACGGCTGGACGGAATTCCTTGGGAACCGTGCCGCCCTTGGTGCCGTCGACCCAGATGAATTCGTTGCCGGCAGCCTTTTCCTCGTCCGTCAGCGGACGGATGATGAGGATACAGTCACCGTACTGACCACGACCACCGGACTGCTTGACGTGCTTGCCGCGGATCTGGATCTGCTTGGTGATCGTTTCGCGGTAGGACACCTTCGGCTTACCGATGACGGCGTCGACCTTGTACTCGTCACGGATGCGGTGTTGCAGTACTTCGAGATGCAACTCGCCCATGCCCGAAATGATGACCTGGCTGGTCTCGGGATCGACCCACTTCTTGAAGGTCGGATCTTCGCGTTCGAGGCGAGCGAGGGCGTAGGCGAGCTTTTCCTTGTCGTTGTTCGACATCGGCTCGATCGCCATCGAGATCACCGGCTTGGCGAAGGAGATGCCTTCGAGCGCCATCGGATGCTGGTCATCCGACATGCACAGGGTGTCGCCGGTGCGGGTGTTCTTGAGACCGACAATCGCGCAGATGTCGCCGGCGGGAGAATCTTCGATCTTGGTCGGCACCACGCCGACGAGCTTGACCATGCGCGCCGCGCGCTCGGTCTTGCCCGAGGGCTGACAGGTCAGCGCGTCGCCTTCCTTGATCACGCCCTGATAGACGCGCACGAAGGACACGTCGCCGAGATTCGGCATCGACATGATCTTGAAGACCATCGCGCGCAGCGGCAGCTTGCTGTCGCAGCTGGTGGGGAACGGCGTGACCTTGGCGACGTCGTCGATCTCGAACTGCTTGATCGAGTTCGCATCCTTGGGGTTGGGCAGGATGTCGATCACGGTGTCGAGCAGCAGTTGAACACCCTTGTTACGCAGCGCGGCGCCGCACAGCATCGGCTGCAACTTGAAGGTCATGGTGCCGATGCACAGCGCCTTGAGCAGCTGCTCATCGGTGAGTTTGCCGGTTTCGAGATACGCCATCTCGATCGCTTCGTCGCCGCAGCCTGAAGCGGCCGAGTCGATCAGCACCGCGCGCCGACGGGCGGCTTCGTCCTTGAACTCGGCGGGGATCTCGTGCGCGATCTGGTCTTCACCCTTGTCACCTTCGAAGGTGTAATATTTCATGTCGAGCAGATTGATGATCGCGCGGAAGTCATCGCCCGCACCGACCGGCATCTGGATCGGCACCGGATGGCCGCCGAGACGTTCTTCGACCTGACCGACGACGCGGTCGAAGTCGGCGCCCATGCGGTCCATCTTGTTGACGAACACCAGGCGCGGCACCGAGTACTTGTTGGCCTGACGCCACACGGTTTCGGACTGGGCCTGAACGCCGGCAACCGCGCAGAACACCACCACGGCGCCGTCGAGAACGCGGCACGAGCGTTCGACTTCGGCGGTGAAGTCGACGTGTCCGGGGGTGTCGATCAGGTTGATGTCGTAGGTTTCGCCATGGCGCTTCCACTGGGCGAAGACGGCGGCGGCGGTGATCGTGATGCCGCGCTCCTGCTCTTCCTTCATCCAGTCGGTCGACGCGGCACCGTCGTGCACTTCACCGATCTTGTGCTTTTTACCAGTATAGTAGAGAATCCGCTCGGACACCGTGGTCTTACCCGAGTCGATGTGGGCGACGATGCCGAAATTGCGTGTTTTGGCGAGATTGATGGCCATGGCTGGCGTCCTTAGACTGGCGAAAATGGAGGCCGGATGATGGATCGTCGCTGCCCTGGGCAAGCGACGCCTGGAGATTTACTCTCAAGCCGGACTTCGTCCGTGTTTCACCCGATAGGCGCGAGGCGACATGCCGGTGTGGCGCTTGAAGGTCACGTAAAACCGCGCCGGTGACCCAAAGCCGCTGGCATAGCCCACTGCCAGCAAGTCATCGGCGGTGGTCAGCAGGAGTCGTTGCGCGGCCGCCACCCGCAGGCGCAGGAGGTATTCCCAGGCGCTGACGCCGAGGGCCTTTTTGAAGCGGGCGATGGCGTAGCGGGGATGCAGGCCGGTGGTGCTGGTGATGTCGTCGAGGGTCAACGTCTCATGATAATGCCCGGCCATCACGCCGGCCATCGCTGTGATCACCGGATCGCTCTGCTCGTGCACCGGATCGGCGTCGCCGGCGTGATCCGCGGCGGGCTGGACGATGGCCTTATGCACCTGAGGAGCATCCGGGGCCAAGCGCAGCAATCTTGCTTCGACTTCGAGACGGACGATTCGCTCGCCGATTGGCGACGGTGATTCCCACGCTGAGACCCACGATGCAAACAGAGCGACATCGTCGCTTCGCTGATCGTGCAGCGGTCCGACCAGCAACGCCGTGACCAGTGACATGGCCGCCGGTTGGCCCAGAAACCAGCCGAGCGGCACGGTCAGCCAGATGCCTTTGGTGCCCACGGCGCAGTGGCTCAGGTGATGCGGTTGCGCCGCCCAGAAAGCGACCAGATCACCGGTGCGATAGGTCCGCCACGCACCGCCGATCAGATAACTGAGTTCACCCTGCTCGATGAAATTGATTTCGATGTCGCCGTGGGTGTGGTCGTCGCGCATGGCATGCGGCTCGTTGCGCCACACGCGAAAACCGAGGCTGGTGAAATCGTCTATCACGCGCCTAATCTGAAGATCCGAGAGAAAATGCCACCGGCTGCGGGAGGTAATGCCATTTCCCGGTCGGTTAGGATGCACTCATGGAGTCTGCCATGAACGCCCCTGCCCTTTCAGCCCTCGCCGGTTCGGTCGACATCGTCGAAGTCGACGCTTCGCGTCAGGACCAGATCACCGAAGCCCAAGCTCAGGCCTATCATCGGGCAGGACTGCTGATCCTGCGCAATGTGGTGCGTGGGGACGAGCTGGCGGCGTTGCAGCGCGAGACTCTGCCGATGGTCGAAAATGCTTTGCAGGTGTGCGCCGGGCAAGACGAAGCCCCACCTTGGGACGTGCATGGGATCCTGGCGATGAAGCACGGCGAGACCGGCAAGCTGACACCGTTCCGCCAGGAATACGTGGTCCAGAAATCAGCCGCGTGCCGCCTGCTGCTGGCGCACCCGTTCATCCTCAAAAGCGTCCAGCGGCTGCAGGGCAGCGATTTCACCGCGACCTGGGATTCGATGGTGTTCAAGTCGCCGGGCCACGGTGCGATCATCCCCTGGCATCGCGATGGCAACCCCCCCGACTTTCAGCCGACCCCGGTGTTCAACGTCGATTTCTATCTCGATGTCGCCGATCAGACCAACTGCGTGTGGGGTCTGCCGGGCACCAACCACTGGACGCCGGACCAGGCCGCCGACGAATGCCGCCGGCGCAACACGGTACCCGGCGGCTTTGATGCCACCGGCGCGATTCCGATTCCGATGAATCCCGGCGACGTGCTGCTGCACGATGTGAAGACGCTGCACGGCAGCCCGTGGGCGCAGTCGAAATTGCGCCGCGTGCTGTACTACGAATTCCGCGCCGCCGATGTCATCCTGCAGAACAAGCTGCGGACGACGGCGTATGTGAAGCGCAAGCAGATGATGCTGAAGTCGCTGATCGCCCAGCGCGCCGCCTCACCAGTTGGCCGGGGCGAAACCCCGTGCGCGTACGCACCCCAGGCAGGCGAGTGGAATCAGTGGACCTTGCCCACCGGCTGGGAGCCGGCGACGTACCAATACACTCACGAAGAATATTCGCCGTGACCGCTTAGCCTGGAAAAAGCAGTTGAAGCCGTCTATCGCGTGCAAATATCGTAAATTTCACCATTCCCGTCTTTTCTCCAGCACACCGGCGAGGTGTGCTGGAAACGCAGGTGTGGTCCATATGCAAGGCGCCCGATGCGATGGAATAGCAGCGCCATTTCGAGTAGTGGGCAACGCCGCAGATGGGCCGCACCTGCGTTTTCCAGGTTTAGCCTGATGGCGCGTAATCCTGGGCCGGGCCTTTTTCGCGCAGGGCGGGGCGACCGGTGAGGATGGTTTCGGCCAAGCGCAGGCCATCGAGCCCGGCACTGACGATCCCACCGGCGTAGCCCGCGCCTTCGCCGGCGAGATACAGACCAGGCAGCGAGCTCATCAAGGTTGCCGGATCGCGTTCGAACCGCACCGGCGAGCTGATCCGCGCCTCGATCCCGACCATCGTGCCATGCGCCATGAAGCCCGGGATGACGCGATCGAAAAAGCGCAGAGCTTCGCCGAGAGCGGTCACCGTCTTGGGCGGCAGGATCCGATCGAGTCGGCCGGGGCGGATACCCAGGCGATAGCTGGACGTTGTCGGTGCGATCCCGGCTTCGCCGCGGATAAATCCCGCCGCTGATTGCGCGGGGCACGAAAAATCGCTGCCGCCAGCTTGATAGCAGGCTTCTTCCAGACGCGTGATCAGATCGAATCCGGCAAGTCCGTCACCGGCGTAATCGACGTCCTGATTGACGATCAGGCCGGCATTGGCGAACGGGCTGCTGCGCGCGAAGCGACTCATGCCATTGGTCGACAGCTGGCCGCAATCACTGGTAGCCGCGATGATTTCACCACCCGGGCACATGCAGAACGTGGTGACGTTTTCGGGTTTGCTGCCATCACGCCGGGGCTGAGGTCGCGACACCAGATTGTATTCGGCGGCACCGAGTAAGTGCTTGGGCACGTCGCGGCCGGGCAGGCAGCCGTACTGCCCGAGATCGACCAGCCGCTGATCGTGTTCGATCCGGCAGCCAAGCTGAAAGCCTTTGGCTTTGTGGTCGATGCCACGGCGGATCAGGGTGGTGATCAGGTCGCGGGCGCTGTGACCCGGGGCGATCAGGGTCAGCGGTGCGCGCAGGCGCTCGCCGGTGGTGGTCACGATTCCGGCGCAGCGGCCGTTCTCGACCAGCACATCGGCCGCGGTGGTCTCCCAGCGGAATTCTCCGCCGCGATCAGTGATGAAACGTCGCAGCCGTTTGCACATGTGCGGCAGGATGTCGCTGCCGACATGCGGGTGATGGCGCCATAAAATATGCCGCGGTGCACGCGCGGCGACGAAGGCCTCAAGCAGAAAGCGCATCCGCCGGTCTTTGACCCGGGTATAGAGCTTGCCGTCGGAATAGGTGCCGGCGCCACCTTCGCCGAACAGGTAGTTCGATTCCGGATCCAACTCACGCGTGGTATGAAAACGGTCGATGTCGGCCGTGCGCCGGTCGGCGTCGCGCCCGCGATCGATGATCACGGGTTTGCAGCCGTGCAGCGCCAGCAGGTACGCCGCCATGATCCCTGCCGGGCCGGTGCCGACGACCAACGGATGCATTGGCAGATCGGCCAGCAACGGCAGATGGCCCAAGCCATCATCGTGCGCCGGAGGAGCCGTGCGGACGGTGACACCCGGCCCCTCGTGCACCGGGCTGTCGTCGCGCACCGTGGCGGTGACGCGATAGACATACGTCAGGCGCGGCTTGTGACGGGCATCCAACGACCGGCGATCGATCTGATATCCCTCAAGGTCGCTTTCGGGGACCCGCAGGTGCTTGGCCAGCCACGGAGTCAGGTGGTGATCAAGCGACTGCACCGGCAAGGCAGCGGCGCCAGCCAGGGGAACTTCAAGAGCTTCGACATCGACGTAACGCGGCATGGGCTGAAGTGCACGCTTTGGCAGGACGTGAGCAAGGTGGGGGTGAGCCAAGGGCGTCCGCAAGCCGCCAAAAAGATCAAGCCGGGGGATAACCCCCGGCTTGATCTCTGCATTCCCTGGGACCGCCGGTTTTCAACCGGCCCGGACCACCCGAGAGC
>JANYGY010000068.1 GCA_025362255.1 Planctomycetales bacterium | reverse complement strand
AACCGGGCATCGATCCGCACAGCTATCAGCCAGTGCCCGCGGATGTGAAACGATTGGCGGAAGCGAAACTGGTGATCATCAACGGCCTGGGATTCGAAGGCTGGTTCGAGGGTTTGGCCAAGGAGGCCGGTTTCAGTGGTACGGTCGTGATCGCGACCACCGGCATCACGCCGCTGCGGATGCAGGCGGAACATGACCACGACCACGACCACGAACATGATTCCAAGCCGAGCGCCGATACTTCTTCAGATCACGGCCAGGTCGATGATCCGCATGCCTTCAACTCGATCCTCAACGGCGTGCGCTACGCCGAGAACATTCGCGATGCGCTCATCGCTGCCGATGGCGCAGGTGCCGACCTCTATCGCACTTCTGCCCGGTCCTACATCGCTGAGCTGCGCAAAGCCGATGCATCGGCCAAACAGCAATTCGCGACGCTGCCTAAAAATCAGCGCAAGCTCATCACCAACCACGACGCCCTGTACTATTTTGCCAAGGAATACGGTTTTGAAATCCTAGCCCCGAATACTGCTCTTGAAGACAGTCAGCCCAGCGCCAAGGAGCTGGCCGAACTGGTCGACTTCATCAAGCAGCAGGGGGTCAAAGGCGTTTTTTTGGAGTTCGGAAAAAATGACAAGATCGTCAACCAGATCGCCAAGGAGGCCGGCGTGAACATCGGCGCCGAATTGTATCTCGATGGAGTTGGCCCTGCCGGTTCGTCGTCGGCGACGTACCTCGGAATGTTTCAAACCAATGTCGCGCGCATCCTCGCCGGATTGCGCTGAACGCCCGTGATCCGCCTGGGATTCTCTGCTTCAGCCCTGCATCGGGCAGCGCTTGGAGCGACCTTCATCGGCATCGCGTGCCTGCTGGTGTGGACGATCGAGCGACCGCGCGAGACTTATCCGGTCGCAAGACCGATTGCCGATGCTGCGGATCCCGCGGTGCAGATCTGGCCAGTCACGATCGAGAGCACGTACCCAGTCGCGCAGTGGTCAGTGCGCGTGCTCGGGGTCGAGCAGTCATCCGCGCATCAGGATGCGTTCACCTGGAGCGGCCCGGTGACCGCGCCCAGATCGGCGGAGCTGCTCGTAACCGCGAAGACGGTAGCGACCGATACGGCACCCAATCATGGCCTGCGCCTGATGCTTGGCGCTGCGGCGCCCAAATTGATCTGGGGCGACGGCGACATCACCGCGACTGCGGAATTCACACGATGAGCCATTTTCACCTGCGATGCGATAATCTGACGGTGTGCTATCAGTCGCGACCGGCGGTGCATCACGTCACGGCCGATCTGCCGTGCGGGGCGTTCGTCGGCGTCGTCGGTCCCAACGGCGCCGGAAAAAGCACGTTGCTGCACGGGATCCTCGGCTGGCTGCCATGGACCAGCGGCAGCGTGCTGATCAACGGCGAACCGGTGACCCGTTGCTTGCGGCGACTGACTTTTTTGCCGCAACGCAAAACCCAGGATGTCGATTTCCCGGTCACGGTTGAAATGGTGGTCGAGCAGGGTCGCTTCCAGAATCGTGGTCTTTTTGCTGGATTCACCGCCGATGATCGGACGGCGATCGATGCCGCGATTGCCGAGATGGGCCTTCAGGGTTTGCGTGATCGGCCGCTGTCGCAGTTGTCCGGCGGACAGCAGCAACGGGCCTTCATTGCCCGCGCTTTGGCCACCGGTGCGGATGTTTTGTTGCTCGACGAACCGTTGACCGGTCTCGACGAGCCGACCTGTCGCGACTTGTTGCGCCGGTTGGCGGCCTGGGCGGCCAAGGACCGTCTGGTGATCGCCGTGATCCACGATCTCTCGGCGGTGACCACGTGGTGCACACATGCGCTGCTCCTCAATCGTGACCTGATCGCCTGCGGACCGGTGGCCGAGGTGATGAGCGAACCTAATCTGGCCAAGACCTATGGGCGGCTGGCCATGGCGATGACGGCTGATTCCGCCGCCGGTTCAGCAAAAGAAGTCAGCGCATGAGTGACGGATTTTCACTGACCACGACGCTGTCAGCGATCTTCGTCGATCCGCTGCACTATCGGTTTGTCGCCCGAGGCATGGGCATGGCGCTGCTCCTGGGGGTCTCGGGCGGGCTGGTCGGCTGCGTCCTGCTGTTGCGTCGGATCGTGCTGATGGCGGACTCGTTCGGCCATTCGCTGCTGCCGGGCATCGGGCTGGCGTACCTCTGGCTGGGGCCCGGCATCGTCTCGCTGTTCACCGGCGCGGTGCTCGCCGGGTTGTTCACCAGCCTGATGAGCGGCATCGTCAACCGCCTGACCCGATTGAAGGAAGACGCCGCATTCGGCAGCCTGTTCGTGCTCTGTTTCGCCCTCGGGGTGGCCTTGATGTCGAAGATCGCCGCACCAGTCGACCTGCTGCATTATCTTTTCGGCAACATCCTCGGCGTCACCGCCAATGATCTGTATCTCGTCCTGATCACGACCTCGCTCACCGTGATGGCGACTTGTCTATGCTATCGCGCTTTGCTGCTGGAGACCTTCGATCCGGCATTTCACCGGTCAGCCGGCGGGAAAAGTTGGCTGACCCATCTGGGAGTCCTCGGCGCGGTGGTGATCAATCTGGTCGCGGCGTTGCAGGCGGTGGGCATGGTCCTGGCTTTGGGTCTGTTCATCCTGCCAGCGGTCACCGCCTATCTGTGGTGTGAGCGCTTTGGGGCGATGCTGCTATTTTCGGCGGTTTATGGAGGACTGCTGGCCTGTGCTGGACTGTTCGTCAGCTACCACCTCAATCTGCCGAGCGGCGCCTGCATGGTCGGTTGCCTCGGTCTCGGTTTCGTCCTGTCGCTGATCATCAGCCCGCGCCACGGCCTGCTCGGACGGATGCTCAGCCGTCATCGCCACCATGCGACGTTCGAAGGCGATGACCTGTGCGCAGTGCCCGATGTCACCGCGCCCTTGCCCGGGCAGCACCGGCATTAAGCCAGACCACCATCGAAGAACTGGGATGGCTGAGGAGCGATCGTGGCCAAGTCATTGCTGATAAGTGGTTTTGCCGTGGTCACCCTGGTGGTCGTCGCCGTGGTGGTCATCTCATCGCGCAGCAAAACGCCGGTTTCGATCCCGATCTCCGACCCCGTCTCGGCCAACGATTTCGCCCTGCCGGCCGACGATCCTGAGCTGGGCCGGCGGATCTATGTCCGCTGCCAGGCCTGCCATGGGGTGGATGGAAAAGGTGTGGCGGGCAATTACCCGCCTTTAACTGCCAGCTCGATTTTGAACACGGACACAGCGATCACCCTGGTGCTGCGCGGCGCGCAGCGTGAGGTGAAATCATCATGGAACGGCCAGATGCCTGCCTTTGCCGATCAGCTCGCGGATCATGAGATCGCCGCCGTGCTCACCTGGGCACGCAGCCAATGGGGCAATCAAGGTGCGCCGGTGACCGCTGCCACGGTCAAAACGTATCGCCGATGACGCCCAGCTCGCCGCGTCGCTTCGCTTCACGAGCCACTTCACGCCAAGGGATCATGTCTAAAATTCCGCTGATCGCTGTGCTGGTGGTGGTGCTCCTCGCGGGTGCGGGACTGCTGATGTTGGCCATGCGGCCGACCCCGGTGATGGTGCCGCCAATCGTCCTGCCGACTCCGGCGCCGGACACGGTGGTGCGGCCGTTCACGCTGACCGCGCACACCGGCAAGCCGTTCAGCGACACGGATATGCGCGGCAAAGTCGGGCTGATCTATTTCGGCTACACGTTCTGCCCCGATGTCTGCCCGACCGAGCTGGGATATCTGGCGAAAGTCCTGCGTGCGCTCGGAGCACGCGCAGCGCAGGTGGTGCCGGTGTTCATCACCGTCGACCCGCAGCGCGATACGCGTGAAAAATTGGCCGAGTATGTGCCGCTGTTCGACCAGCGAATGATCGGTCTCACCGGTTCACCAGCGGACATCGACGCGCTGGCCAAAGCGTACGGTGTGTTTCATCAGCGCGCCAACGTCGTTACCAAACAAGCGGATTATTATCTGATCGATCACTCGTCATCGATCTTCATCATCGATCCAGCTGGTCATCTTGTTGAGACGCTGGATTCAGATATGTCACTCACCACCGCGGTCAGTCGCATCACGGGCCTGCTGCCCAGCAAAGCCACCAAGGAATAATGCTCATGCAGCTCATGCGATGGTTTCTTGCGATGCTCGCCATCGGTGGGTTAAATGCTGCGGACGTGACGATCAGCCATTCCTGGGCGCGTGCGACCGCGCCATCCGCCAGCAATGGCGCCATTTTCGCCACCATTGCGAATGTCAGCACCAGCGCCGACGAGCTGACGTCAGCCTCGGTCGCAGCAACTATCGCGGATCACGCCGAGCTGCATGCGCATACCAAAGGCGCCGATGGCGTGACGCGCATGGCTCCGGTGACGGCGATCGCGGTGCCGGCTGGGGGCTCGGCGGTGCTCAAGCCCGGCGGTTTTCACATCATGTTGTTGGGCCTGAAAAAGCCGTTGATCGAGGGTCAGCAGATCGCCCTGACGCTGACGTTCACCCACGCCGGAATCGTGCCGGTGCAGACCGTGGTTGGCGGCATCTCGGCAACTGAATGGCCCTCAGATGCAGACGAATCGTGCTGCAAGCCGGACGCAAAATAAATCTTCATGCGGGTCGTGGCCGTCATTCTTGCGCTACTGCTCATCAGTGGTCACACGGCCGGCCTGCAAATGGTCGCCTGGGCAGGGATGTTCAGCGATCGACTGGCGACTGCGCCGAGTGCGATGAGTGCGTTGCGCAGCACGATTGATGGCTCTCGTCCATGCGCCCTGTGCCGCGCGGTGAACGATCTGTAGGACGCGACTGACAAGCCGACGGGTGTGCTGAAGGTGAGTAAGAAACCGGATACCACTGGCGCGGTATGCGTTTGGCAGCTGCCCCCGATGTTGTGGAATGGAACGGTGTGTGTGGCTGGAGTGCGGCGTTTTGTCGTCGCCGAGGTGCTCGATGTGGAGTCGCCGCCACCGCGCGGCTGATCTTGGCTGAACGCTAAATTTTGGCGTTCGAGCCGCTGGTCATCTCCATCTCTGCTCTCGCTCTCTGCTCTCGCTCTCTGCAAGGGATCAATCATGTCGCACCATCGTGCAGGCCTGCTGGCCTGCGTTCCGACTATTCTTTCACTCAACGTTTTCCTTTCTGCGGCAGATGTCGTGGTCGAGGCGCCGCGTCCGTCGCTGACTGCTCCAGGCAGTGAAAGCGCCAAGGCCGAAGCTGATCGCCAGCCCGGAGGTGCCGCGGTCATCACCGCCGAAACGTGGCTCACTGGACGTTCATCAACCTGGAAGGACATGCTCGGATTCGCATCTGGAGTGTTCATCCAATCGCGGCATGGCGCAGCCGAATCGCGGATGTCCATTCGCGGCTCGGGCCTTCAGCGAACGTTTCATCAACGCGGCCTATTGCTGCTGGCCGACGGCATCCCGATTAATCAGGCGGATGGCAGTGGCGATTTCCAATCGATCGATCCGACCTTGGCCGATCACGTGGTCGTCTATCGCGGGGCCAACGGCCATGCTCTGGGTGCGGCCAATCTGGGTGGCGCAATCGATGTTGTGTCGCCTACGGGACGCAGCGCCGCACCGCTGGATGTTCGCTTCGAAGCCGGCTCGTTCGGGTATGGGCGTGCCACGGTCGCGAGTGGCGCGGTCAGTGGTGCTTGGGATGGGTGGGCTGGCGCCAGTGTTTTAGGAAGCGAAGGCTATCGCGAACACTCGCGCAGTCAGGATCAGCGGGTGCAGGGCAATGTCGGCTACGCGTTCAACGACGCTCTGGAAAATCGCACCTTTATCGGTGTCACCAATTCGATTTCGGCCTTGCCAGGCAGTCTGACCCGGGCGCAAATGGAGGACGATCCGCGGCAGGCGAATGCGGCCAATCTCGCTGGCGATCAGCATCGGGATTATCCCCTGATCCGCGCTGCCGATCGGTTGGCGTGGGATGACGGAGTGCAACGGGTGGAAGTGGCGGTGGCATACAGCTGGAAGGATCTGTTCCATCCAATTTTTCAGGTGATCGACCAGCTCAGCCACGATGGACTCGGTTCCGTGCGCTATGCCTGCGTCGGGGACACCCATCACATCACGGTTTTGGCGACCCATGGACTGGGTCTGGTCCATGCGCAGCAATTCATCAATGTCGGCGGTGATCGTGGGGTGCAGACCGCTGATGGATACCAGCGCTCGATCAATTCGGCAGTCGATCTCGCCGATGAAATTCGTATCAGAACGGACACCTGGATCACCGTTGGTTTGCAGGTCGCCCAAGCGACCCGTGACTTTGACGATCACTTCCTGAGTAACGGCGATCAGTCGGACGGATTCAGATATCGTGGCGCCAGCCCTCGTTTCGGCGTGCGCCACGAGCTGGCGGAGCAGGTTCAGATCTATGGCAATGTCAGCCGGTCTTTCGAGGCCCCGAGCTTTGGCGAAATCGTTCCAGTGGGGACGGCGCCGGGTCTGCTCGATCTGGAAGCCCAGACCGCAACCACGGTTGAAGTCGGCACGCGCGGCGACCTCGGCCGGGCGCGCTGGGATGCCAGCGTGTATTACGCCTGGTTGCGCGATGAGCTGATCGGTTTTCAGGTGGCGCCGGGTCAGACGCGGACCCTCAACGCAAACCGCACTCGCCATGCCGGCATTGAACTCGGCGGTGACGTGGTGCCGGTGGAAGATCTGTACGCCGATGGCCGCATCCGCCTGCGCGCATCGTATCTGCTCAACTGGTTTCGTTTCACGGACGATGATCAATTTGGCAATAATCAGATCGCGGGGGTGCCGCCAACGGCGGTGCGTGGTGAGGCGCTCTACGAATTCGCCGGCGGCTGGTACACAGGTCCATCGGTCGAGGCCGCAGCCGCTGGCTATGTCGATCACGCCAACACCACCCAGGCTCCGGGCTGGGCGCTGCTCGGGGCCAAAGCTGGCTATCGCGCAGCGCATGGTTTCAGCGCGTGGATCGAGGGCCGCAATCTGCTGGGCAAAACCTATGCCGCCACCTATGGCGTGCTCACCACCGCGACTGCATCCAGTGCCGTGTATAATCCGGGCGATGGACGCGCGGTGTACGTCGGTGCGGGTTGGAGGTGGTGATGCGCTCCAAATCCACAGGTCAGTCTTGAGTTTCTGGCGCACGCGACGGACATCGCGCTGACACCACGCACGTCGCGCAGCGCGGGGCCCGGGCCGTGCAGGTGTAGCGCCCATGCAGGATCAGGTAGTGGTGGGCGTGCAGCAGATGGCCGGGTGGCGTGCGCTTGAGCAGGATCTTTTCCGTCGCCTCGGGCGAGGTCGAGCGACCAAATCCGAGGCGGTTGGAGACCCGGTGCACGTGGGTATCGACCGCGATCGTCGGCTGGCCGAAGGCGACATTGAGGACCACATTTGCGGTTTTGCGTCCGACCCCGGGCAGCGCCTCAAGCTCAGCGCGGGTCGCGGGCACCTCGCCGCCATGGTGCGCGAGCAACAAGCGGCACAGCGCGACGACGTTCTTGGCCTTGGTGCGAAACAGGCCGATGGTGCGGATGTAGGGGATCAGTCCTTCCTCGCCCAGATCGACCATCGCCTGCGGCGTATTGGCTCGTGAAAACAATCGTGCAGTGGCGACGTTCACCGATTTGTCGGTCGCCTGCGCCGACAGCACGACCGCGATCAGCAGCTCGAAGGTCGAGCCGTAGATCAGATCGCTGGTCGGGGAAATCGTTGCGGCTAGTCGTTCATAGACCCACGCGACATCGGCGTCATTCGCCTTTTTTATCATCCCAAGCGCACGGCGATGGCGTTGGCGTGGGCAGCCAGGCCTTCGCCGTTGGCCAGCGCGAGACCAGCGGGCGCAAGTCGGCGAAATTCAGCTTCGCTGAGATTGATCAGACTGGTGCGCTTGAGGAACGTGTCGGCCCCGATGCCGCTCCACATCCGCGCGGTGCCGCCGGTGGGCAAGGTGTGGCTCGGACCGGCGATGTAGTCGCCGATCGGCTCGGGGCTCCAGGGGCCGATGAAAATCGCCCCCGCATGGATCAGGTGCGGCACCAAGGTCGCCGGATCACAGACCAGCACTTCAAGATGTTCGGGTGCGATGCGATTGGATACCGCTGCTGCTTCGGCGAGATCGCGAACGTGGACCAAGCGCCCAAAGCGGCTGATGCTGGCGCGCGCAACGGCCTGCCGTTCACCGGGCAGGGCCGCGAGCTGACGGGTGATCTCAGCCTGGATCGGCGCCGCCACCGCATCACCACCGAGGACCACGCAGATGCACATCGCCAAGGTGTCGTGTTCGGCCTGCGACAGCAGATCAGCGGCGGTGAATCGCGGGTCGACGCTGCCGTCGGCAATCACCAGCACCTCACTCGGCCCGGCGAGCATGTCGATGTCGACTCGGCCATAGGCCCGGCGTTTGGCCAGGGTCACCACGATGTTGCCCGGGCCGACGATCTTATCGACCTTGGCGATCGTCGGCGTGCCGCAGGCCAACGCGGCGATCGCCGGGATTCCGCCGACTTTATACACTTCGTCGACGCCGACCGCGTACGCCGCGGCGAGCAGCTCTGCCGCGACTGAGCCGTCGACGCGCGAGGGAGTGACCAGCACGGTCTCCCGAACGCCGGCAACCTTCGCCGGGACCAGGTTCATGATCACCGATGAAAAAAGCGGCAGGCTGCCACGGGGGCCACCTGGAACATAGGCACCGACGCGCGGAATCGCCGACCAGCGCACGCCCAGCGGCTGATCCAGGGCTTCGCCGAAGCCGACCGGCAATAAGCGTCGCTGGTACGCGGTGACCTGATCGATCGCTGTATGCATCGCCGCGCGCAGCGTCGGCTCACAGGCATCATAGGCGGAACGCAGTTCAGCGGGCGTCACCCGCAGACGGTCAGCGGACAGGTTCGTGCGATCAAATGCGGTGGAATAGCGGACGACGGCGTCGTCGCCTTCACGCTCGACGGCTGCGAAAACCTCATCGACGACGTCTTCGATCCGCGCCGGACGACCGAGCGTCTGCTGATAGAAATCGCGCGCTTTTTCCTCAGCCTCGCGGACCAACGCTGCGAAACGCTGGTGGCTCGACGCGATCAACTGTTGGAACGCGGGATCAGAGGGGGTCAGTTCGGTCAGCATGGCGGGCGGATCGTGACGCCCCCGCGGGACGCTCAACCAGGGTTCTGCCGTTGTTCGCGTAAGGCCCTGAAAAAACTTTTCAGCAAGTGCGCCGAAGGTTCGGCCAGCACCCCCCCGGTGATCGCGATGCGGTGGTTGTAGCCCGGGGGTGCGCTGAGATCGACGACGCTGCCGCAGGCACCGCATTTCGGTTCAAGGGCACCGTAGACCACGCGTTTTATCCGGGCGTTTAGACACCCACCCAAGCACATCGGGCATGGTTCGAGGGTGACGTACAGCGTGCAGTCCTCGAGCCGCCAAGTGCCCAACGATTGGCTCGCTGCGGTCAACGCCACCATCTCGGCGTGGGCAGTGGCATCTTGGAGTTTCTCGCAGGCATTGCGCCCGCGGCCGATCACCCGGCCATCGCACACCACCACCGCGCCCACCGGAACTTCGCCCTCGCGCCCGGCGGCTTCGGCCTCGTGCAAAGCGAGGGCCATGAAATCGTGGTCGGTCAGCGCGATCATGCCAATCGAGGCTGGTCCTCACCGTGATAGCACAAGGACGAGGGATCGATCGGCTCTGCCACCGGCTGATAGCGAAAATCAAACGACAGCCGGATGCGCTGCGGATCCCGATGCCGCCGCGCTGCATGAATGGTGTGGCTGTGGAACAACAGCACGTCGCCGAGCGCGAAATCACCGCCATGCCATGGCCGCAGGCCGACCGTTTGAACGCCAAATCCACCTGCGCCGACGGTGCGTTCATGAGGGACAAACCCCTGGAGATGACTTCCGGCGAGCACCGCCAAACCACCGAGATCGGCGGGCACATCGGCCGTCGGGATCCAGGTGGTGACGGTTGATTGAGATCCACGGATGTAATGGAAATCCTGATGCGGTTGGGTCGGCTGATCGCCCCCGGGAAATGCGATGCGCGCGATGTTGCGCGGATGCGGCAACACCGCGCAGCCGAACAGGATGCGCAGCACCCGGAGCAATTTCGGCTGCACTGAACAGACATTGAAGGACGCCAGGCGGATCACCTGGCGATAGGCCTTGCGATATTCCTCGTCGCCTTCGTGCCGCCAGACCCCATCGCTGATCCCATCCATCAAGGCCGATCCGCTGGCCAACCAGCCGTGCTGTCGGCAGATGTCGAGGATGTCTGCCCGGGCCCGCAACAACGGTTCCGGGTCGAAGAAGCGCGCCAGATACAGATACCCATCGCGGGCGTAGCTTGCGCGCAGCGCCTGAGGATCTCGAACCAGCGCCCGGGAATCGATCAACGGCGAATCTGGAATGAGATCCGCAATCAAGGCGATGGGTGAAGCTGCTGTGGAGAGGGTAGACATGTTGGTAATGCTGAGCATATCACCACTAAATCGCCTTTCATTGATCAGATTCATTCGCATATTGTTGAAAACGATGAATCTTTTATACGCCAATCGCTATGCTTTCGGCCCTGGAGAATCCGTCGGACCGCATGTCAGCCACACGTTATTGCGCCTGGTGTGCATCTCCGGCAGGGGCTTGCTCGACGTGCCGGATGGCGGCTGGAAACTTCAACCCGGGCTGGTCGTCGGCTTGCCGATGGCCTGTCCCCGGTGGTATCGCGCGGCAGACACGGACCCGTTCGTGCTCATCGGCATCCATGTCGGACAGGCGAACGAACCATTGGATCATCCCTCGGTCGCGCGGTGGTCCGTGACCGGTGGCACGCCGACCAGCGGTTGGCTCAAACATGATCACGCCGGTCACGCCACCCAGGCAGCCCAACGTTTGGCCACGGTTTTCGGCGAGCCTGCCAGCGTCCAACGCACGCACTTA
>JANYGY010000009.1 GCA_025362255.1 Planctomycetales bacterium | reverse complement strand
ATCACGGCCGCGCCGTGAACTATCGCTGGGGACTGTTGATGTGTGCTGCCGCGCTGATCAGCGCGTGTGGCGGACGCACGTCGACAGATCACCCGGCGAAGGTTCAGCAAGTTCAGCAATTAGACGAGAATCATCCTCCAGAATCAGCCAAGCCTGCCCTGGTGGCCCCCCGTGAGAAGGTCGCACCAGTCACTCCGACCCAGGGTGGCATGACCTTGGGCCCAGCCTTGGCGTTAGCCCAGGGTTTGGTCCCTGGGGTGATCACGCCACTGACGTCCCTCACCTACCGGATTGCCAATCACGGAAAGACGGCGCTGCCGGTGAGTCTCTCGGTGCTGCCACCCGAACAGGCTGGCACGGGCATGTGGGAACTTGGCTATGAGTCCCTGCCCGATCCTGCGTGGTGTGTAGTGAGTCCGACCGTCACCTCATTGGCCCCAGGAGAAGAACGTGAGGTCGCGATCTCGGTCCACATTCCCAATGATAGCGGGTGGGCAAATCGTCGGTTTGTCGCCTGCGTCACCGTGCGTGCGGGAGCAGGTCCCGGCCAGAGCGCGGGAGCAGGTCTAGCGCTAGCCGCTCGTTTGCTGCTTGAGACCGCTGCGAGCAGCGCGGCCTCGATAGGAGCGCAAACGGTGCCGAGCGTGGTGCGCGATCAACTCGGCCACGGCGCCCAAAATGACGTTACCGTTTTAGTGCGTCAGCCTGCAGATGGATCTGCCCTGGTTTGCCATCGGTTGCGCGATCTCGAGCCGCAAGCAGTTCGCCGGGATCGTTATCGCACTCCAGACTCGGCAGAGGCTCCGGTTGAGATGGTCCAGATTGAGAGTCCTGTATTCGCCACCAATGCGGGCGACTGGCACCCCGTGATTTTGCACGTGACCGCACCTGCGCGCCGCGACGCACTCATGTGGGAGGAACTCTTCATTGTCGGAAGTGCCAGCGAGCTGGCCCTTGCCGCGGATCCTGCGCGCACCCGTCAGCCGGTCGTGTCATTGATTCGCTACGTCCTCCAGATTTCGCCAGATAAGGCACCCTGATCATGGCTCGCCTGGCCTCTACCTTCCTGCTCTTCCTCGCGCTGATGGCCAGCGGCGATGTCTCCCTCTATGGCACTGATGTGGCCGTGACGCTGCAGGTATCATTGGTCAATCCCGGGGTCCCCGCTCCTGGGCTGCCAGTGGTCACCGAGGGTCCGCTGGTGAACGCCCTGGAAGCCAGCGATGGAATAGTCGTGCGCGTCCCGTTGTCGGCGGGCACAGTCAATGGAAGTGTGATGGAGATCACGCTGACTTCGCCCGGTGGAACCTCCGCGATCGTGACCCAAACCATAATCGGAGGCGACTTGGTCGCAGGGTTTGTCGATGTCGCTGTTTCAGCGAACATTCTTGGCGTCCCTGGCACTGATGACGGGGCATGGCAGGTGTCAGCAACGGTGATTGCTTCAGGTGGATTACGTTCGCCCCCAACCGTCGGCGCAGGGTTCACCCTTGATCGGGTGCTGCCGGGAACTCCTTCTGGTCTGATTGCAGGCGAGGGGCCCATTCTCGACGCCCTCGCGGTTGCTGACGGAACCATCATTCGCGTCGCATTGACTCTGCCGATCACCGCCGGGGATGTCATCACGCTGACCATCATTCTTCCAGGCGGGGGTACGTCACAGGTCCGTGTCACCGTATCTGCCGCTGATGTTGTAGCGGGTGAGGTGTCGGTGGTGATTCCCCCGGCCCTGATGGTCACCGATGGCGTGTACTCCATCACGGCAGTGAGTTCAGATGTGGCGGGCAATGTATCGGTCGCCAGTCCAGGTGTGACGTTCACCGTTGATCATCTGTTTGTCCGTGCCCCGATCATCACCGCCGTGATCGCCGATGGAGCGGTGGTGCCTCAAGGAGGCGGGACTCAAAGTCTGTTTCCCAGTGTGCGCGGTACCGCGCTCCCCTCGACGGTCGTCCGACTGTTTGATAATGGGGTGCAGATCGCCACGTGTGCCGTTGCAGGTGATGGAAGCTGGAGTTTCATTCCGCCGACCGCCAGAAGTATCGGCTGGCATTCTTTCGTCGCGGTGACCGTCAATGGCGCGAGGGTCTCGCTAAATTCGGCTGCCTATGTCATTGATGTCGTCGGAACCGGACGTGGAGTCGATGTCGAAGGTTGCGGAACCGGCAGCTGGATCGCCCTGGTCGCGCTCCTCGGTCTCGCGCTTGGGCTGCGCTTCGCGATGCCTAAACGGCGCATGGATTGGCCGCTGGCGTTGATCTTCGTGATGCTCATGACACCGACACTCAACGCCGCGTCCTATCATTCCGAGGATGAACCCACCGATGTGGTGCACGGTACACTCTCAGCCTGGCCGGCCCCAGCGGTCGGTGGCTCGACGCTCAATGGCGATTCGACGCTGGGAATCCAAGCCCCCGCGCGCGGACTTCGCCTTGAACTCGGGTGGCACCCCATCATCCATCCAGAAGAGTCATCGTCTGTAGTCGGGCTGAGTCTGGGAGTTCAGCGCATCCATTTGCGCATCAGCCCGCCACTGCCAGGGGATGCTTTGTACGATGTGCGTTTGACTGCTTTCCCGCTCGACGGAGTGATGCGTTGGCGGGTTCACGACGCGCATTGGTGGACCGTCGATGTGCTGGCCCAGGCAGGCGGTGGTGCGCTCTTCGCCGCCATTGATGCGAGTACTCCGAGCACGGGAGAGCGATTTTCCCAAAGCACTGGCTTGGGCTACACCCTTGAAATGGGCGTCGGTCCGGAAATCGGTATGACGCGAAATGGAACAACTCTTGGACTGTCGCTGAAGGCGGTTGTGGCCTGGTCACAGATAAGTTTTAACGGAACGGCGCCGAACGCTGCCGATGAACACTATCGTATCTCCTACCGACAGGCCGGACTTGCGTGGGGACTGTTCGTCAGCCAGTCATGGTAGAAAAATCCAACTGAACGCCTCAGCGTCAGTTCAATTGAAGGTGTCCGACCATGCGCTCGGCTAAGCGCACATTTCCCCCGACATCCGGATGAATACCGTCATCGCAGGTCGGACCGAGATCGACTGCGAGGGTATAGGCATCGAAAAGCTCACGGCCCGGATTCATGGCGAGGGCACGGATTCCCGGGACGAGCACCTCGACGATGAATCCCGGGTCGACCGTATGGTTGGCACGAAAAGCAGGAATCGGCGTGCAGAGGATGATGCGCGGCCGGCTCGCCAAGGTCGCGTAGGAATCGACGAGTGCAGCCAGATCCGCCAGCACCTCGTGGCGCACCAGATCATTCGCCGAACGGGCATCATTGGTGCCCAGCATGATGATCGCGATCGTCGGGTCCCAGGCCCGCGACGCCGCATACGCCGGTTGATCCCAATAGGGCTTGTCGCCACGCTTCGCGATCGTCGCCCCGCCTACGCCAAAATTTCCGACCGTCGCACGGTCACCCAGTAACCGCTGCACGACAGCCGGCCAGGCATGGATCTGCGGATTCGCGAGCGCAATGCCCTCAGTGATGCTGTCGCCGATGCAGGCGATCCGGATGGGAGCGGTATGAGCGGTGACCATAAAACAAACTTGTTCGATCGGCCAGCGGAGGCAATACGAGGATTTCCCCGACGCCTTTCCAAAGTCAGCCAGAGGTCGTCAGGGCGCCAAGAGTCGCGGAAAATAATGGTAATCACCCCACGACACCACGAGCTTTCCCCACAAGGTCGGATTGCTGACATCACTGCGCATGACTTTGTCCAGGGTGCGCCAAGCGACGCGTCCATCACCCCATAATTGATTGATTCCATTCGCGGGCAGCAGCTTGCCAGTGGTTTGCGGCATGCCTTTCCAGCAGTCGTCTTGTCCATTTGACGAGGGAGCATTATTTTCGGCGTGGTTGAAGCTCCACGAATCACCGTAATTCGACCAACTGTAGATGCCATCCTGCATCAGCAGCTTATTGGCCTCAGGCAGGCGAACACAGAGCGTTTCCTGGCCCACGATCGAGGAATTGATCAGGTTGTCTGAACGACCGAAATACGAATAGGCGATGGAAAACCAGCCAATGCCACGCCAGTGCGCAAGATTCACGGCCTCTGGATTAGAGGGGCAGCGATAGAAGGGGGCTAAGCGCTCCGCGCCACCGTCGCCCTCGAAGCCGATATACTCTTCAAGGAGCGGGGTGGAAAATCGCAAGCCATCGCGCGCCTTGAGAATCGAAATCGGAGAACTAGCGCCGCTGGCGATCGACATATCCGGAAGCACTCCGCGATTGTCGTTTCTGATGCTCGACACCACCACGCCCCATTGACGAAGATTCGAGGCACAGGCGGTCCGTTTCGCGGATTGCATGACCGGCCCAACTACCAGCAGAACCAGACCGACCAACATGCCGATGATCGCGACGGTGATGATCAATTCGACCAAGGTGAAGGCAGCGGATATCTGCCGCTTGCCGTCATCACGATCGCTGATCCAGGTATCACACCCTCTTTCAGGCCGAAAAATGCAGTTCATGCTTACCATCGCTAGGCCTCCCGCAGTGCAGTACACAGCCACAAATGTAGGTCGCTAAATCACCCTTGGCCATACCTCTTCATTAAACATCCATATCATTTTATCTCATGCGAATTCACACCCGTTGTGCTGGATGTGTCTTCACGAATCTCTCAATATCCCCGCAATTGGGATATATATGGGCACTTGAAGAATCATTTAGCCCCCGGCACTGGTTCGATCCCATCGTTCATCCGCCAGAAATCATGAACCTCATGCATACGGTTTCCGGCCGGGCGGAATTCGGTATCGAAGGCACGTCGTACCTATTGGAGCCAGGCAGCGTCATCATCTTTGGTCTGGGTGTTCCCTACACTCAGACCGTCGGAGACGAGCCATGGGTGGTGCGTTACCTGACGATGAACGGATTATGGACGACTCCGCTCAAGGAGGTTCTTTGTGAAAAAAAATTGGGTGGATTTCCTCTTGGGTACGCAGCCCGACCAGTCGCTCAGCTACTCGACACCATTGTCGATCTTGCGCTGAATCAGCCCCGGGCTTGGGAGTGGGATTGTCTCAGCAAGATGAGCGAAATGTTAAAGCACATCACCTGCAACGATCGGGCGCCGGGCACTGATAATCGTTTAGTCACTGACATTGCGACTCTGATTGATGCCAGTCCAGATCGTTCGTGGTCCATCATCGACATCTCCCGCGAGCTGGGTATCCCGCTGAGCACGCTCACGCGGCGATTTGCCAATGAGACCGGCACCCCCATTGCCAGATGGATGCGCAATGTCCGCATGACCCGCGCCCGATTGCTTTTGAGCCAGGGCATGAGCGTCGTAGCCGTTGCCGACCACATGGGATTCAGTTCACCGTTTCATCTGTCCAGGTCATACAAATCGTGGGCCGGCCATTCGCCGTCCGTTGAGATGAAGTCGACTCCCGCGAACCTGATGGAATATCTGTCTCGATAGAGACGCTAATTGGTGGGATAAGTCTTTTGTAGACGAGTCGCACTGAGTGTTTTGGTGACGTAGCTGAAAGGGACGTGGACAATTAAAAATCGTGATCGACGCGATTCTTATTTTAAAGGCAGGTGAAAAATTTGTAGACTCCGTCTATTTTAGGGAATCGGGTTGCGCGGAAAATAATAATATTCCAGGCCATAGCCGACGATCGCACTCCATAATGAGGTGTCGCTGACATCACTGCGCATCGCCTTGTCCAGAGTACGCCAAGCGACCCGACCATCGCCCCAGAGTTGATTGATGCCATTGGCAGGAAGCATTCGGCCGGATATTTGCGGTTGTCCCCGCCAGCAACCGGGGTCGCCATTTGATGAAGAGGCACGATTTTCGGCGTGGTTGAACGACCAGCTATCTGGTCCCACCCACCATTTGAACAGACCGTCCTGCATCAATAAGCCCTGTGCATCAAGGCGCCGGATGCACAGCGACTCCTGGCCAAAGACGGTGGCACTGACCAAAGCGTCGGATCGACCTAGATATGAATACGACATGGAAAACCACCCATATCCATCCCAATGTTTGAGATTCATCGACGACGGGTTTGACGGACAGCGATACAGCGGAGCTAGACGGAATTCGGCTCCATCGCCGGTGAATCCAATATACTCCTCAAGCAACGGGTTCGAAAGGTTCATCCCATTTTTTAATTTGCAGACAGCAACCGGAGCACTGCCGCCACTGGCGATCCCCATTTCAGGAAGCAGGTCGCGGTTGTCAGCGGCGATGCTCATGACGGCAACTCCCCACTGACGCAGATTCGAGGCGCAGGAGGTGCGATGCGCAGACTCCAGGAGCGGACCGGTGACCAACATCAGCACACAGCAGAGAACGCTGATGATGGCAACCGTGATCATCAATTCGATCAAAGTGAAACCGCCAGAAGATGGGCCGGCGAGCTGTTTCCGGGGCCCCGGCTCGCAGCCGCAAACAGTCTCGTCACCATCCGAAACGGAAGAAATGCGGAAGTGGATCAATCGAAGCATGGCCCATCTCCGGGGAGGCGGTTATCTAGTCGATTGCAACCGGCACCGAGGGCGCCGCCATGGCATTCAAACAAATAGCCATATCATTAGTGCTCATGAACCTGAATCGGCGAGTCGCTTCGTGCGTAGTCGAAACCATTCCCTTTCGCGGAATCTACACCCAATTTTTCGTCGTTGATGAATCGTTCAGTCCGCGACACGACTTTGAGCCCCTCGCGCTCACGTCAGGCGTCTGCCTTCTTCTGCATACGG
>JANYGY010000248.1 GCA_025362255.1 Planctomycetales bacterium | reverse complement strand
GGAGGAAATTCGTGGCGGCAATGGAGTTGGCCTCATCCCAGCCATGGCCGCCATGGTTCAAGACCACAAAGCGAATGGACCCGCCTTTGACTCCTTGGCCATAACCGCCCCCCTCACCCTCACCGCTGCCTCCGGCTACTTTGGCTGTGGCCATCTGCCTTGTCTCTTCAGCCAGATCCTGCTCCAATTCCTTTGGCTGATTGATCCGAATCGCACTGAATGGATTAACCATCAATTTGCGCTGTTTGACTTTGATGACTTTGATCTGTTCCTGCGGGGCCTGTGCGCCAACGATGCCTCCGCCGCCACCCGGTGGTCCGAGATTATAGGCATGAGCAAAGCCGAGCATCGGCAGGATGATCATCAATGCGTGCAGAAAATAGGCACTGAGAGTGGACTGGCGAAGGTCACGGTCATTTTCACGTTGACGCACAATCGCTGCGGGCAAATGACTGTCGGCTGGAAAGGTGATTGGAAGCTGGCGACCTCGCACGACATACCAGAAGGAGATTGAAGCCGGAAATGCGGCGGCGGTGATGGCCCAAAAGGCGGCCCAGAAATTCCGCTCACGTTCGTATTTGGGAATGTCAGCAAGCCATAAGGCAAGGGTCCGCAATGGTCGCGCCATCGGCAGTAACGCCGCTGCATCAGCGAGTGCCTTTTCAGCTTCCGCAGGGGTTGGCGGTGGCTCTCTGGTCGACTCTTCGGCAATGGTAGTATCTGTAGTCGTCGACTGCGCGTCGGCCGAACCGGCGGGGGCACCTTCAGGAGTATTTGGTGTTTGTCCGGCTGGCTTTGAGGAGGCAGAAATTGGTTTAGGCTTATTTTTTTCCTTTTCGTACTCTTTTGCATCAATGATGCGGTCTCTCGCCCGATCAACCCGATCCTGCAACTGGTCGATGATCCTCAATGCCCGCGTGGCGAGTTCCACCTCTGGGGTCACTGCCTTTTCGCCTGGTTTAAGAGGACTTTTTTTGCCAGAGAGACTATCTGAAGCTCCCTTTTCCTGGACGGCCTTGTTAGTGGCCGCCTTCGTTGAGGCGGTTTTCTCAGGAACTGATTTTGCTACCGATTGATCATCTGGTTCAGGTTGGTCATTAGTCGGTTTCGAAGCCGCAGGAGATGCCTGAGAAGGAGGCGCCATTTTGGGCGCACCTAAGATCTGGGCTTGCTGAACCAAGTCGACGAGGTCCAACCGCGCAGGATGCTCGGTTGGCATGACCGCCAACAACGCATTTCCCCGGACAACCATTTCGCCCACAGGATCACTGACCGCAACCGCTGTCACGATGCGATAGGCGAAGAACGTGACCGTCCACAAGACCAGCGCTGCTACGATGAGGTGCAGGCTGCGGTCGTGCGAACGACGCCAAAAGGAACGGTGTGAGACCATCGGAGATTACTTCGCGTCCAGCCCTGTATCGAGATCTGGTCCTTTGCGCATTTCCGTTGGCGACAGCTTTTCATCTTTGAAATAAGCAGCGTCAGGATCTACCGCCGGTTTTGCGCTAGCCTTTTTATCTGCCGGCCCTTTGGCAGCAGGCTTCGAGGGAGTCATGGGTTTAACGGCAGGCTTTTTCACAGGGGTAACAACCGTCTCCTCGACTTTGATATTGTCGCCTGGGGCTGGCTTTACCGAGGATGGTGTTTCAGAGGAGGCCTGAGGTGAAACCGGCTTTTTTTCCGGTTCGACGACAGCTGGTACGCCAGCAGGACGGAACCCGCGCATGATGTACGGCACACTGGTGCCCACGAGTATCACCACGTGGATGACCACGCTGACGCCGATGAACATCAATAGACGCCGGAGATCGGCGGCTTCAGGGGCAATAGGAGTCTGGTTGGCCATGATAGGTATTCCTGACAGTCGTGACGGCGATCAACGCACGTCGTGCATGATGCAGATGATTCCACCGGCGGCGCTGATCGCCTCGTAAACCAGATGGTAATCCTTGAAGGTCAATGTGCGGTGGCAACGAAAGCGTACTTCTCGCGATTTGGCGACGGTCTTCCCACTGAGGCGTGATGCCAATTGGGCCTGAAGCGCATCGGCAGATTCCAAAGGCTGGCCATCGAGATGGATGTGCGAATCTCGGTCGAGCACGACACTGATTGGGGATTCGGTGCGATCGGTCTTTGGTGACCCTGGAAGGTCGATCTGCACCCGATCCCTCATGAACTGCGAGGACAGCATGAAGAAGAAAATGAGCAGGAATGCGATATCGGCGAGGCTGACCATTTGCGTCTCATGGATCGCTTTGGCATTGCGGCGGCGGATCTTCATCCGTCACCCCCCTCATTCTCCTGCATGATTGCCGGCAATCCGCCAGCCTGCTTGATCGCGCGCAGAAGGAAAAGATTTCGTTCAAAAGTCAAATCATCACCTGGAAGGAGTACCACGGCACGCTCGGTATCGGAGGTGCGACCGGTTAGGGCGGTGCGCAACTTGGCCTCAAGATCGTTCAGCTCGACTTGCTCTCCGTTGAAGAGAAGCGTTTTTTCACCTGCCTGAACGGTCAGGGTGTCTTCTTGCTGCTCGACTTGCGCTGATGAATCACTGTTTGGCAGCTCGATGTTCAATGATTCATTTTTGGTGAATGTCGAGGTCACCAAAAAGAAAATAATCAATTGCCAAGCGATATCCGCCAAGCTGATAAACGGCACGTGGGGTTCAGGCCGTGGCCGGCGCTTGATGCGCATTTGTCTTTACGCCTGGCTCGGCTCAGCCGACCGCGATTGGACATCCAACAGCAATTCGACCATTTCGGTGCCTGCGGCCTGGATCTGAAGGACGAACCGGTTGACCCGCGTGGTGAAATAGTTGAACGCAACTGTCGCGATCGCCGCGACGATCAGTCCGGCTGCAGTACACAGCAAGGCTTCAGCGATACCGCCGGCCACGGCCTCACCACTGAGATTGCCTGATGAATGGATCGAACCGAATGCCATGATCATGCCGACCACGGTACCCAACATCCCTAGAATCGGAGCCATACTCGCGACCGTGGCGAGAACCGTCAGGTTTCGTTCAAGCATGTTGATCACGTGTCCACTGTGTTCTTCCATCGCCTGCACGATTCCTTTCTCGATATCCTCGGTGCCCTTGCCGATACGGATAAGGAACCGCATTTTACGCAGCCCGACACCCAGAGTCTCGGCCACTGGGCCAGTGGTGTCTTCACACAGTTCGATGGCCCCTTCGACATCTCCACCGTCGATCGACTCATGAAGACTTTCCAGCAATGAGTCGGAGTCGACATCCGCGCGGCGCATCGCCTGCCAGCGTTCGAGCGAGACCCCGACGGCGACAATCGAGCAGGCGAAAATGACCCATAGAAAAATGGTGCCCTGCATCAGCAGTTCGAGCATGGTGATCTCCGAATCGAAAAATGGGACTTGATGGTTGGAACGGTCGAGGTGCTTGCGCCCGAGAAAAACTGGTGGTTCATCGTTCTTCAGCAATCGTTTTCTTCATCGCTGACAGACCCTTGTCACTGGCGATCTTGCCACGGGCATATTTGGCTTCGGTGGTCTCGGGATACATGGTGAGCAGGGTCTGGAACCGCAAGAAACAGTCCTTGGTCTGGCCCGCTTCAAGAGCAGCGATCCCTGCCCAATAGAATCCTTTGGCTGCGCTGGTCGGATATTTTTGCGCAACCTGATCGAAGAGCGCCCGTGCCTTGAGCCAATCGCCAGCCTGCAACAAGCTATCTGCCTGGGCGAGGGCGATTTTCTCGGCAATCGCATGCGCCGGGAAACGTTCAAGGAATTTTCCGTAAACTTCTGCCGCCTGGTGCAGATCGTCGAGGGCTGCCTTGGTCAGTTTTGGACGTTCAACATCTGGATCCTCCTTTTGCAAGGCCTCGATCACGGCCTTTGCACGGTTGCGATAGAAGAGACCGATGCGAACCATGGCATCGCCGACCAGGTCATGCTTGGGCCAACGATACGCCAAACGCACATAGGCGTCCCATGCATCATCCCAGCGCTCGAGTCCTTCATAGCATTGGGCGATCTTGAACTGGGCTTCAGGTGCGCGCTCACTGTCCGGAAAAGATGCCAGGAGATTCGAATAGCGGACAATGGCACTGGCCTGCTGACCGCCTTCCTGTTCGAAATTTCCGAGGAGGAAAAGGAGTTGATCCTGCTCTTCTGAATCACCCCAATCCCTGATCGTGCGCTGCAGCAGCGAGGTGCCCTGGGCCAACTCGTCGGTGATGACTTTCTGCAATCGGGCAATCTGGTCCGATTTAGCTTTGGTGCTCTTCAGCGTCTTGAGTTCTTCACGATGACTCTTGTACAATTCGAAATAGCACTCGGCCAGACGAACCTGCGTCCGGGCTTCCAGGCTGTCATCGCCATAGCGACGGGCAAATGCGATCAGGTCGGCATTGCTGCCTTTGGCCACCGGCAGTTTAAGAGTCGCAGCTGGCTTACCGTCTTCGATATACACCGCGGTCACGCTGTCACCGAAGCCGGTTTGAAGAACCTGATCTGTTGAATCCGCCTTTGCTGCCAAAGCGACCGGGACGGTTGCGGTAAAGATGCCGCTGTGACTCTCGGTCTCTTCTGCAACGAGATCGAGACTATCGCGAAGCCCCGTGGTGATTTTGATGGTCACTGAATCGCGCTCTGAAGTCAGATCCGCATCCGGATCGGTTACTTGCAGATGCAGATCTCCACCAACATGCAACTCGGTGACTTCATGGTCACTACCGTCATCTGCCGTCAGCTGACCTTTGGTCACGAGGCGTGCTGTGGCGGTCGATACATCTGCCTTGGTCGCCGCAGCCGTGATCTGCTCAGGTGTTGAGCGTGCATTGATCCCAGCCAAATACGTGACGGTGATGACTTCCGATCCCTGAATCGGCAAAACGGGTTGCGCGCCTTCAGGAAGATCCTTGCCGTCAGCGAAAATCGAGGTCGTTTTTTCGTCTGTTGGACTGGGCAGGCGCCAGGTTTCACCCTGACCATCACCAAGAACCATCACTACGGTGCCACTGAACAGACCGATGTCATTATTCTGTGAATCCGGTTTAAGCAGGACATCGAGTGTGATCCCGCTGGCCGTGCTGATTCTCGCCCGCACGCGGGAGGCAGCGCTGATCAGGGCACTGGGGTCGGTGATCGCAATCTGCAAAGGTGCAAGGGCGACGGTCGCATTGGTCCCGGCCTCGCCGTAATCGACTTCAGGGCGACGTACTCGTTCACCAGGAGCCAACGGGTTAGCGACGGTCACCGGCTCTGGTGGTTTTAATTTCGAGGAATAGATGCCAACTTGCCCACGACCATCGACCACATTGCGGATCGACACGGTCCGTCGCACGGGGTTTCCGGGATTCGTGTTGTCCTGATCCAGGTAGGAGGCTGACACCTGTTCGCCATCCGCGACCAGGAGGACCACTCGGCCTGCTGGTTTGGAGTCAGTCTTTGCGGCGCCTGCAGCCTTGTCGCCAGCTGGCTTGGAATCAGCTAGTTTGGCCTCTGCTGGTTTGCCGTCGGCGGCCTTGGCCTCACCAGCTTTAGCCGCGTTTTCAGTTTTGATCTCTGCTTGGAAGATACCGGTGGCAGGGCCGGTTTCGGTCGCCTTAACGGTGATCGGGCCTTTTGCAGAAGTGAATACGACATCGAGCGAATCAGGTGCATTGCTGATATCGGCGTCCAAATCCGTGATTTGGACGGTGAGCCGGTCACCGGCCTTGAAGCGATAGCGGTCATTCAGGACCTCACGCAGTTCACCGTGGACAACTTCATTGCGCGCGTCGAGAAAACGGATCTTGCCATTGAAATAGGTGGCGTCCAAACGGGCGCGGAGAGTATCTGATTTTCCTCGTTTGTTGCGCTCATCGAGATAACTAACATCCACCGATTCACCGGCTGACAGGTCGAGCACTTCATCGGTGACCAGTTTGTGGTAGTCGATCCCTGGCGCAGGCAGTACCAACGTCTTGCCACTGTACACTCGGACGCTGGACAGAGCCGGTGCGTCACCGTCTTCCCAGCGATTCATCACCAGCCGCAAAAAGCGGGTGGAGAAGGCGGGGAAAGCGATCTCTGCGCCAAATCGATCCGCCAGAGGCGTAGCTTTGGCAACGCCCTTGCCCGTAAGCGCGCCTACGGCCTTTTCGTCGGCCTGAGCATTGATCGCCGCGGTTGGAACCGGTTCAAAATCCTTGGTCCCAGGCCGGCGCCACAGCAATTGGATGTCTGCTGCACCTTTGTCACTGTTGGCCAATATCGAAATGACCTGATGACCGAATGGAAGATTATCCACTCGACCGCGCCATTTGGGATCGACGTTCGCCACCGGCGCCGCATCTGCCTCATCACGCTCCTTTTCGACAACCATGGTGTCGCCGATTTTCATCCAACAGCGACCCTTTGAGCGAACCGCGAACTCATAGGAGCCAGCGGTCGGAATAAGAATCCGACCTGATCCATACCAATCAGTCTTCTCTTTTGCTGCAGCGTCGTCCGCTGGAAAAGCGATGGCCGAAGTCGCCACCGCGGACGTCTGACCAGACAGAGCGAGGTCGGTAAGGTTCTTGGCTGCTTCACGATTACCGCGAGTCAGTCTGCGAACTTTAGCAGGCATGGTGGCAAGGGTGCCCGCCATCGGCGAGCCGGCACTTGCCGTTGAGGAGAAGATCGGAGTCCAGATCGCGCCATCGGCCGAACACTCAACCCGATATGCACTCAGCCGGCGATCGGTACCTGCCGCATTGGCCGCGGCATTGCTGACTTTACTGCGCAGTTGATCTTTGGTAACAATCTGCAACGGCTTGCCTTCCGGAGCGATGCTAAAATTAAGGAAAGCGCCTCCGCCACCTTGGAAATGTTCGATCACGACGGGAAGCCATCCGGCTTCACACTCGATGGTGCCGGAGAATGGCGTAGGTCCGTGACCATTCCAATCTTCAAACAACATTTTTCCGTTGGCAAACATACGAATACCATCGTCTGAAATGCACTGGAACGTCCATTTGCCCTTGGCTGGAATCTGGACCTCACCGGTCCAGCGGTCTGAATAATTTTCACGGCCGTGCTCGGGTAGATCGATATTCTCATACACCGGCGCATCATTCATGGTGTGCACGATGCTGCCGGAAAAATCGATCCCATTATAAAACGTTCCTGACAACCCGGAAGTCCACGGTATAACTTTTGCCACCGGCGCGGTCTTTCCGGCGGCGACCACCGCACCGCGGCTCCACACCAGACTATCGACCATCACCGTACCCTTGAGGTCGATGGTGACGGTTTTTCCCGTACGCTGGTCGCCCCGCGCAACCCAGGCGCGATCCGCCCGGTCAAAATCAGGGTCGGTCGGCTGACGTAACAACTGCAACGGATCCGATCCGGGGGCGCTGTCACTGACCTGCAGATCTGGAGGTTTGACAGCGGTACGCACCGCGCCGCGGAAAAGACCCGTATGTTCGCCGGTTTCATCAAGAGAAGCAGACACTTGGTCACCGGTGGTGCTGCGCAGCAGGACCGTCACATGATCGACTTTATCCGATAGATCCTGGTCGAGGTCCTGAA
>JANYGY010000193.1 GCA_025362255.1 Planctomycetales bacterium | reverse complement strand
CCGACGGTGCCGCCGACTTCGCTGATCACGACATCGACGCTGCGCCCATCGGGAAAGGTCGCCAACGAGCGGATGGTCTGCTTGATCTCGTCGGTGACGTGCGGCACGACCTGCACGGTGCCGCCGTTGTACTTGCCGGCGCGCTCCTTCTGAATCACCGTCTGATAGATCTTGCCGCTGGTGACGGTTGAATTTTTGGAGCACGGACTGCCGAGGAACCGCTCGTAGTGCCCGAGATCGAGATCGGTCTCGGCGCCGTCGTCAGTGACGTAGACTTCACCGTGCTGAAATGGGTTCATCGTGCCCGGATCGACATTGAGATACGGATCCAATTTCTGGATGCGCACGGTGTAACCCATCGAAATCAACAGCCGCCCGATCGACGCGCAGGCGATGCCTTTGCCCAGCGAGCTGACGACACCGCCGGTGATGACAATGTGGCGGGTCGGTCCGGGGCGAGTGGTCATGTTGGGTTCTTCCAGCGGGCGAGAAAAGCGTCGTAGTCTGCGCGCACATCAATGCCGGCGACGGCGTGCTCGACCACCGCGCACGCGATGCCGATGCCGGCCTCCAACGCGCGCAATTGTTCGAGTTTTTCGAGCTGCTCAAGGCGACTTGGGGGCAGGTGATTGAAACTCAGCAAGACGTCGCGGCGATAGGCATAGATGCCGAGGTGCCGGTGGCAGGTCGCCAGCGGGCGGCCGGCATCGCGCTCGTACACCACCGGGGCCCGGGTGAACCACGAGGCGCGCTCGCCGTGGCTGAGCACCACCTTCACATTGTTGGGATTCGCCTGCTCGGCCGCGCCGCCCGCGACGCACAAGGTGGCGATGCCGGCCCACGGATGACGGGCGAGCAGATCAGCGACCAAACGGATGTGCGCCGGGTCCATCTCGGGCTCGTCGCCCTGGACATTGACGATGATGTCGGCGCGCATCGTCGCCGCGACCTCGGCGATGCGATCGGTACCGCTTTGATGCTGTGGACTGGTCAATTGGGCCGCGATTCCAGTGCCGGCGACCGCGTGGATAAGGGCCGGATCGTCGGCGCAGACGATCACCGCCTGCGCCCCGAAAGCCTGCGCCGCGCGCCGCGCCGCGGTCGCCAAAAGGGGCTCTCCGTGCTCGGCCAAAAGCAGTTTTTCCGGCAGCCGGGTCGAAGCTCGGCGGGCAGGAATCAGCACGGCGATGGACGAGGTGGACACGAAGCGGGGACGCTAACCGGGTCCCAAGGGTGTCAACGTGGGTTGGCTGCGACACAACTGGCGCAACCGATCGTCGACTTGCGCTGGAAGAGGCGCTGCGCGCCCGGCAGAGTGAGACGTAAGGAAACCACCATGCTTCTCTGGATCATCCCGCTCGTCCTCTTAGTGATTGCGCTGATTGCCGTGGTCTGGGCGGTCAGTGCCTACAACGGTCTGGTGGCCTTGCGCAACCGCTTCGCCAATGCCTTCAGCCAGATCGACGTCCAGCTCAAGCGCCGGCATGACCTGATCCCTAATCTGGTCGAGACCTCGCGCGCCTACCTCGATCACGAACGCCAGACGTTGGAGGCGGTGATCGCGGCGCGCAGCCAAGCGGTCAGTGCCGGGGCCCGCGCCGCCGCCGATCCGACCGATGCCCAGGCGATGCGCGGGATGCTGACCGCCGAAGGTGCGCTCGGCGCCGGCCTGGGCCGACTGCTCGCGATCAGCGAAAGCTATCCGCAACTCAAAGCCGACGCGACCATGGCGCAGTTGAAGGAAGAGCTTGCGAGCACCGAAAACCGCATCGCCTTCGCCCGCCAAGCATACAACGACTCGGTCATGGCCTACAACACCGGCCGTGAGCAGATGCCTGCGGCGATGATCGCCAACGCCTGCAATTTCCGCGCCGCGACTCCGTACGAGATCGAAAATAGTGCCGAGCGCGTCGCCCCGGTCGTGAAATTCTGAACTGAGACGACGAGCGTCACATGGACTTCTTCGCCCATCAGGACGCCGCGCGTTCTGCCAGCCGCCGGCTGGTGCTGCTGCTGTCGGTGGCGATCGGCACGCTGGTGCTGCTGGTCAATCTGCTGGCGGTGGCGGTGACCGAGTGGCTGGAACATGACCATCTCCTCGGCCATTCAGCGCATGTCCATCTGATCGCCACGATCGGCACGTTGGTGATCGTCGGGCTCGGCATGTGGCTGAAGCACCGCGAGCTCGCCGGCGGTGGACCAGCGCTGGCGACCCAGCTGGGTGGTCGGGAAATCCTGTCGACCACCGCCAACGCCGAAGAACGCCAATTGCGCAATGTCGTCGAGGAAATGGCGATCGCGGCCGGCATTCCGGTGCCCGGGGTGTTC
>JANYGY010000156.1 GCA_025362255.1 Planctomycetales bacterium | reverse complement strand
GCGCGTCGCGCATTCGCCCCGGGCGAGAACGCCGGCCTGCGCGGCCTGCTCGATCGCGCGGCGGTCATCCTGATCGACAACGTCGATGCCCTGGGGGCGCGTGATCTGGCGCAAGAGGAGTTGTTCCATGTGGTCAACGCTGCTTTGGATCGGGGCGTTCAGCTGGTTTTCGCCGGGCGTCAGGCACCACGTAAACTCGCTGGATTCACCGATCGCCTGGCGAGTCGCCTGGCCTGGGGGCTGACCGTCGGCCTGGATGCGCCGCACGTCGAAACCCGCGTCGCGCTGGTCCGTCGGATCGCCGGCGCAGCACTTGCCGGTATCGACGCGGCGGTGCTCACCGCGCTGGTCGACGCCCAGGCTCCGGACATGACCCAGGCGCTGATCCTGGCCGATCGGCTCACCCGGGGTGGCGTCGACCTCAAGCCGGCCGCTCCTGCCGCCACCGCAAGTTTCGATCGCATCGTGCAGGCGGTGGCCGACCGCTTCGGCCTGCGCCCCGCCGATTTGGCGAGCAAACGTCGCCATGCCGAAATCGTCAAGGCCCGCGGCCTAGCGCTGCTCCTCGGCCGAAAACTCACTGGACACAGCCTCGATGCGCTTGGTGGGATGGTCGGCGGCCGCGACCATACCACGGTTCTGCACGCGCTGCGCACCACCGAGGCCCGCGTCGCCGCGGATCCCGAACTGCTGCGCGCGGTCAACGAACTGACCCGCGCCGTGCTCGCGGCAGGCGGCCGCTAATCGGCCGGAGCCATGAGAAGCAGCCGGGAAATTCCCCAGCAGCACCGCACTCCGCTGAGACGACGCATGACAACCTGGCGTATGCCGGCATGCTCGCAGCCCACGGAGAACCCATGCCTCGATTCCCTAAATGTCGCAAAATGCATTTTCGCTGGTTGTCCCGGATGGTGCCCCTGATGGTGCCCCTGGCCCTGGCGATGGGCGCGGAAATTCCGGCCATCCTACCGTCGATCCGTTCAGTGAATCTGCAGATGACGCGCAATGGGGAACAGGATAGCGCGCAGCTGAATCTTGAACTCGTCACCCGTTTTTCCGATGGGCAACTGCTGGGCTGGAGCGATGTGCAGATCCTGTCCGCCGAAGGTCCCGAGGGGCACCTCGACGGCACCGCGACCGGCACCTTGCCGCAAATCCAAAATAATCACAACGAGTCAGAAGACGATCTCAGCGTGCCGCTGACCGTCGAATTCAGCGGCTTCATCCGCCCACCGACCCTGCTGAAGAAAATTCGCATCAGCGCCACCGCATTGATCAGTCACGGCACCACCCGTGAACTGGCGCTGCCTGAAAATGCCAATGATCGGACCTTCGCCCCGGCTGATGACCGCAAGGCGACGGTCAGCGCCAAATTGGAAAAGGACCATTGGCGGCTTGAAATGACCGGGCCGTTGGCTGAACGGTGCGTACGCGTCGTCCTGCGCCGGGCTGATGGCACTGAAATGGAATCAAACCTCAATCAGAATCAATCCAGCCCACAACGCTCGGTGATCGACCTGCGTTCGAACAATGGTGACCTCGCGGGTTCCCGCCCGGTGCTGATTTTGGTTGAGAAGATCGAACGCCGGGCGGTGATCATCGCGGCTGAACAACTCGAACTGTTCGGCAGCTCTGCCGACCCGGAAATGCTGCCCCTGGGTGGCGATCCCGCGGCACCCAAAGCCAAGGTCGTTCCATCACCTGACCAGGGTATGATCGATGTCGTGCCACCGGCGAAGGCGGTGGTGCCCGCCAAGGCCAAGTGAAAATTCAAAAATTTTGAAGTGTTAAGTCGTTGCAGCTCTTTGGGGGATTGCCGGGTCGAGCGGCAGCGCCTGTAATTCCTCGATCCGGCGTTCCGTCTTCTTGCGCGTCAGGCGTTTGGTCACTGCGCTGCGATGACGGGCCAACGCCACGGTTTCGTCACCCGCACGGGTCAACTCTGATGCAGCGACCAGGCGATTCGATTCAGTGGTCACAAGGCACCTCCCATTTCAAAATTCAGCATATGACGAGGAGTGAAGGTCAGATGAAGAAACTACCACACCATGCATGCGACTGCATGCCAGAGTGACTCCATCAGCTGCATTTTCGGCTCCCGTGCTAGTTTTCGCAGCCTTCTATCTGCGACCATCTGCGAGACCCACATGAGCACCGTCCCCGTCGAGCCCTCAGCCAACGAATACCGGGTCGCCCGCGCGACCAAGGCCGAGGCCTTGCGCCAGCTCGGGATCGATCCGTTTGGCGCGCGTTTTCAGCCAACCCACACCGTGGCGGCAGCGCGGGCGCTGGCCCCAGCCCTGACGCCCAAAGGTGTCGACGGCGATGTCCCCTCGGACCAACGGCCGAAAGGCCCGGTGGTGACGCTCGCCGGGCGCATCGGCAATCTCCGGCGCAGTGGCAAGAATCTGATCTTCGCGACCTTGTTCGATCGCAGCCGTGGCGATGTCTATCGCCAGCAGCAGCTTGCCGGAATCACCGATCTCGATGCGGCCGAGCACAAAAAAGAGCGCGGCATCCAGCTCTTCATCGAATCGAAGACCTTAGGCGACAGCTTCGCCGCCTTTGATCACCTGGACCTCGCCGATTGGATCGGGGTGACCGGCGCCGTCGGGCGGACCAAGACTGGCGAGATCAGCATCTTCGTCGAAAATTTCGCGATGCTCGGCAAAGCGATGCTGCCGCCGCCGCATCAGGCCGGAGCCGGTGAACAACTGGCGCCCGAAACCCGCGCCCGGCAACGCTACCTCGATTTGATGATGTCGGATCAATCGCTCAGCACGTTCATGACCCGTAGCCGGTTGGTCGCGGGGATCCGGCGCTTTTTCACCGATCAGGGCTACCTCGAAGTCGAGACCCCGATGCTGCACCCGATTCCCGGTGGCGCGAGCGCCCGGCCATTCGTGACCCATCACAATGCGCTGGACATGGAATTGTTCCTGCGGATCGCGCCCGAGCTGTACCTCAAGCGCCTGATCGTCGGCGGTGTCGAAAAAGTCTTCGAGCTCAATCGCAATTTCCGCAATGAAGGCATCAGCCCGCGGCACAATCCTGAATTCACGATGATCGAGTGGTACCAGGCCTACGCCGACCACCACGTAATGATGGAACTCAGCGAGCAGCTCTTCCGCCATCTTGCCGATCAGATCCTCGGCACCCGGATTCTGAAGTTCGGGCAGTGGACGATCGACCTCGACAAGCCCTGGCGCCGCATCAGCTATCGCGATGCCCTGCCTGAATTCGGCGGCTTTGCATATGACGATAAGGAAAAGGTCTACGCCAAGGCCCGCGAACTCGGCCTGAAACTCGATGAATATCCGACGTATGACCGCCTCGCCAATGAAGTCTGGGAAGAAGTCGTCGAGCCGCATCTCATCCAACCGACCTTTATCACCGATCAGCCGACGTGGCTGACTCCCTTGTGCAAAGCCCATCCGAGCGACCCCAGCCGAACCCTGCGCTTCGAATTGTTCATGGCGAAAATGGAGATCGGCAACGCCTACAGTGAACTCAACGATCCCGATCTGCAACGTGAGCGGTTGAGCGCCCAGGCCGCCGAAGCCAAAGCCGCGCAGGATGACGAGGCCGGGATTCTGGAAGGCCTCGTCGATCACGATTTCTGCACTGCGCTCGATCACGGCCTGCCGGTGTGCGGCGGCCAAGGCATCGGTATCGATCGGCTGGTCATGTTGTTTACCGGCCAGACCAACATCCGCGATGTGATCCTGTTTCCCACGATGCGGCCGGAGTAGATTGATGTCGCGCCCAGGTCTCCTGCTGGTCGATCACGGCAGCCGGCGCGCCGAGTCTAATGCTCAGCTCGATGACATGGCGCGCCGCGTGCAGGCGCTGCGCCCGGCGGCCCTGGTCGCCGCCGCGCACATGGAGATCTCCGAGCCGACGATCGCCCAAGGCCTCGCCACACTCGTCGCCAGCGGTGCGACCGAGATTGTCGTCCTGCTGTATTTCCTCAGCGATGGCCGGCACAGCCGCGACGATGTGCCAGCACTGGTGCAAGCCGCGATCGCGTCATTTCCTGGAGTCACCGCCCGGGTCGGTCAGGCCCTTGGGCCACACGATGCGCTGGCGGCGTTGCTGCTCGAACGCGCAGCGAGCTGATTTTTTCGCGTCATGATCTACCTCGACTGGAACGCCACCGCCCCCCTGCGGCCCAGCGCGCGCAGCGCGTGGCTGACGGCGCAGGATCAGACGTGGGCCAACCCCAGCTCGGTGCACGGAGATGGTCAGCAGGCGCGCCTGGTGGTCGATGAGGCCAAACGCACCATCGCCCGGCTGCTTGGTGCGAAGCCGAATGAATTGGTGGTGACCAGTGGCGGCACCGAGGCCAACGCCCTCGCGCTGGCGCAAGCTGACCTCAGCAAACCGATCGCCGTCAGCGCGGTCGAGCACAGTTCTATCCTGCGCGCCGTGCCCTCGGCCACCCTGCTGCCGGTCGACCAGGCCGGCCAGCTGTCGCTCAGCGCGCTTGCCACCGACACTGACTTCGTCGCCTGCCAGTTTGCCAACAACGAGACCGGTATCCTCCAAACGCACGCGGTTGCCGCGATCCGTGCCCGCGCCCCGCAGGCCCGTATCCTGGTCGATGCCTGCCAGGGCGCGGGCAAGACGGCGCTCGATCTGCCCACTCTCGGTGCTGATTTCGTCAGCCTCGCCGGACACAAATTCGGCGCCCCCAAAGGCGTCGGATTGCTGTGGGTGCGCAACGGCGCGCGGATCCAACCAGTCCTTCGCGGCGGTCGCCAACAACAGGATCGTCGCAGCGGCACTGAAGACCCGGCCCTGACCAGCGCGCTGGCCGCCGCCCTGACCGACGCCCTCGCCAACCACCTCGACGAAGCACAGCGGCAACGTGAGCTGCTGTCCGCGTGTTTCACCCTCATCGCCAAAACCCTGCCCGACGCCTGCTGGATCGGCCACCACGCCCCGCGCTTGGCCAACACCCTCAGCCTCGGTCATCGCGGAATCAGCAATGAGATTTTGGTCCAACGCCTCGACCTGCGCGGGATCGCCGTCTCGATCGGCGCCGCCTGCATGGCCGGCAAAGGCGAACCCAGCCATGTCATCGCCGCTCTTGGAATTCCGCCTGAGGTGGCGCGCAGCGTCATCCGCATTTCGATCGGCTGGCAAACCACCACCGAAGATCTAATGACCTTCGCCCAGGGGTATGTCACCGAGTGTCGACAATTGTTGGGGCTGCAGGAATAGGGCCGTCCTTCTGAGACGCCCACGTGCTGCCATCAAACATTCAAGATCCGTTTGATGACCGAACTTTCATCCACCGTGCAGCGCCGCATTCAAAACCACCTGATTCTTTTTCGCGATGACTTCTATCGTGCCGTTGAGACTGTTGCGGCGAAACAGAAGGTCGTCGTGGCCGGACAGGGCGGCAGCTTTGATGACTCGGCCATCAGGGAGTTTTACTTTTGAACCAGCGGTAATGTAGAGTCCAGATTCGATGGTGCAGCCGTTGCCGAGGCTGATGCCGAGACCTGAATTGGCGCCAAGCAGACAGTCTTGGCCGACCTGGATCACTTCTTTGCCCCCGCCTGACAGAGTGCCCATGATGGATGCACCACCACCAATGTCGGTGCCGTTGCCGATCACTACGCCGGCGCTGATGCGGCCTTCGACCATGCTTCGGCCCAAGGTGCCGGCATTGAAGTTGCAGAAACCTTCATGCATCACGGTCGTGCCTTCAGCCAAGTGCGCGCCAAGGCGCACGCGGTCGGCGTCGGCGATCCGCACCCCCGATGGCACGACATAATCGACCATGCGCGGGAATTTGTCGACACTGTGCACCCGGACTTCAGCGCCAGCTGCCTGCAATTGCAGCCGTACACGCTCAAAGGATTCGGGGTCGAAAGGACCATGATTAGTCCATACGACATTGTTGAGCAGGCCGAAGATTCCCTCCAGATTCTGGCCATGAGGTTTTACTTTACGCTGCGAAAGTAAATGCAGACGCAGATACACATCATGCGCATCGACCGGTTTATGGGTGAGGTCAGCAATGAAGGTGATGACCACCTGGCGGGGAACTTCGACGCCATTGATGCTCTTGCTCACCAGCAGGGATTGCTTCAGGGCCTGCAGCACCGCGATGTTCGCATGATATTTGCCATCGTCGAGAAACGGCGCGAAGTGTCCGAGCGCCCGTTCGACCTGATCGATCGACAGATAATGGGTTTTGGCCCCGGCCTTGTAGCCGGTGACTTGGGCGAGCACCGCAGCTGAGCCGAAATTCTCAGCGAGATTGACCACTGGATACCAGGTATCGAGGATCTTCTGTCCATTGGCACCATCCAACGGAATGCCGAGATGCGCCAAGCCGACGGCGAACGCCGCCGGACGCTGATACCCAGGCTGACTTTCAACGGATTGGACCAGGGCGGTGAATACTTCAGACATGGGTTACTCAACAGTCAGGGGAACAAGGTAAAATAAAAATAGAAGATCAGGTGGCGACCGACGCAAATGAAAAAGACAGCCATTGTCCACGGTCGCTTGATCCCCGGCACGCATGCACCGTGCGGGTTGCAGGCTCAGCGATGAAGCACGCGTTGGTGCTGGTCCCTTGGCCATCTTCGGCAAAGCGGTTGATCGAATCGATGCCATGGTCGCGTTCGGCGAACAGCGCCTTGACCCCAGCAACCGTGATTCCACCGCGTGCGAGCAGGGAACTCGCGGTGGACAGCCGAGTCTGCGACGAGTGCGTGGCCGGCTCGCCCTCTGCCCGTCGGTGATCGTCAGCCAGACAGTGGTTCGTCCGCGTCAAAGTCCCGGAGGTCGCGGTTTCGCGGCGCTCGGCAGTCGTGGCGGTGCATTCGAAATCGGTCGCGCCCGCGGCGTCGGCAATCCAATAGGAATGGGCCGCCGCACGCGGCGCAGTGGTCAAGATGCCTTCGGCTTCGCCACGCGTCGGACTGGCCAGCATGCGATGCAACAATGACAGATACGGAATCCCGATGCGGGATCCGCGAGTCTTGAGATTCGTCGTGCCGACCGCCACACCGTGCTCATTCATCCCGATCAGCGATGGACAGCCGGCACATGTCACCGACCAGGTCTGGGGACCGTGGATCGGCTTGCGATGGAGGGCGACGACGAACTCAAGATCACTCGGATTCAGATCCCAGGTCTGCGCCGCCAGGACCGTGCCCGAGGCCGTCAAATCACGACCCGCAAGCGCCGTGGTGCAGCCTTCGCTGTCGGCACTGATCGCACCGAGCACCAGGATGTCGCGGATGTCGGTCATGTTGCCGGTGGTGTACAAGGCGACCGGATCGACACCGGCCCCCTCGGCGGTTGCACACAACTCGAGCCAACCGTCATGATGCCAGTCCTTAAGCAGATCGAGACATTCCGCACCCAATCGATGCAACGCTTGGTCATCGCGAATCCCGCGCTCGAACAGATAGGCCCGCGCCGCCCGCACCCGTTGCGCAACGAACTCGCGGATCGGCTCACGCAACAGACTTCCGTACGCCAGACCCATGGCCTGGGGAGTTCCGGCAACGGAAAACGTCGGAAGCGTCAGCATAGGCGAAAGTGTAGAGTTCGCCGCGCCCACGCCATGGTTCGCCGACATCCCACCAGGTCACCCAGCCTGAGCCTGGGTCCAAGTGACGGCGAGCCGTTGCAGTTCAGGGGCCGACTTGAGGCCCAACTTGGCTTTGATGTTGGCTTTGTGGGCTTCGATGGTCTTGACCGAAAGGGACAACTCCCCGGCAAGGGCCCGGGTGGTGAATCCTCGCCCGATTAGATGAAAAACTTCGAGTTCGCGATCACTCAGCGAGGCGACCATGGCGCCCTTGCCCGGAGTCTCGGTTTTGCCGCTAATCAGTCGATTGACCGTTGCTGACATCAGGCGCTCCGACAGGTAGGTATCCCCGGCCATGACTTTGCGCATGGCCACGACGATCACGTCCGCGGCTTCCTCTTTCATTACATACCCATTGGCCCCCACGCGCAGACACCGTTCGGCATAAACGCGCTCATCATGCATCGACACCACCAGCACGGCGGTCTTCAACCGATCCAGACGCACCGCCTTGATCAGCTCCATGCCGCTCATGCCC
>JANYGY010000149.1 GCA_025362255.1 Planctomycetales bacterium | reverse complement strand
TGGCATGGGCGGCTCGCCCATGTGCGGGTAAAATTACACTGGCAAACGGCTCAGATGCCGTCGCCCACGACCACTTGCACTTGGTTCAGGAGCGTGCGGTAGGTCGCGGCATCGACCAGCGGATCGACGACGCGGATGATCTTGCCGGCATTGGCAGAATGATTGTCATCAACGGTTTCGACCAAATCCGGCAACGTGAACATGAAGCTGTCCGGCGACCAGCGGTTGGCCTGGGGCCCGGAGATGACCGCGAGGCGGGCATCGAGGTGGAGGTGCCCGTCAGCGTCGAGGAAGGCCTGGGCGCGGTAAGCGACCGCGAGCTTTTCGGACTCCGCCTCGCCCACGCCCCGGTAGCCGAACATTCCGACGATCGGCCCGATGAAACCCAAGCTCAGCGCTGGCACCACCGGCTTTTCATAGGTCGCGACCCACGCCGGGCGCATCTGGCCAACGCCATCGCCGACGACCACGACGCTGCGGTATTGCTCCCAGGAGAATTCAATGGCGAGCGGCTTGGCGGGGGCCGCAGGCACGGCTTGCGCCTGCCCGCCACCAGCCTCGACCGCGTCCGGTGCCGGCTCGAACAACGGGCCTTCGACGGCATTCGCGGTGCCCACCGACAGCGCCAAGAGCACGCCAGCCACCATCATCGAGCGTGCAGGTCGCATCAGAAAACCCTTCGTTGGCGCGTGCTCGGCACACCTTCGGCGATGCGATATTTGGTCACGGTGCGCCGGCTGATGTCGAGCCCTTCCTTGGCGAGGATGTCCGCCAATTCCTGGTCTGACAACGGGTGCTTCGGATCTTCGGTGGTGATCAGCTTGTGCAGGCGCAGCTTGACCGCTTTCGAGCTTTCGGCTTCGCTGCCATCCGACGAGGCGATGCCGCCGGAGAAGAAATCCGCCAGGGGAATGATCCCGGCGGGCGTCTGGATGTATTTGTCCTTCACCGCGCGCGACACCGTGGCGACGTGCATGCCGATCTTGTCGGCGATGTTCTGGCGCATCAGTGGCCGGAGATTCTCGACCCCGCCTTCGAGGAATGCGGTCTGGTGCTTGATGATCTCGGTGACGATCCGCAGCAAGGTGCGCTTGCGCTGATTAACCGCATCGATCAGGAATTTGGCCCCTGAGATCTTGTCCTTGAGGTACGCCTTGTCCTTGGGGTCAGGGATCCCGTTGTCGTAGAGTTGCCAATAGGCGTCGCTGACCTGGATCTTGGGCACGCGGCCATCGGGGACGCTGATGATCCACTCGCCGCGCTCATTGCGCTCGACCACCACATCCGGGACGACGATTGAATTCTCGCCGCGGGCAAACGGCAGACCGGGCTTGGGATCCAGCTGGGCGACGACCTCGACGGCTTCCTGCAAGCGCTCGATGGGGTGCCCGGTCGCCAGGCTGATTGCCGGTAAACGGTTCTTCAGCAGATCGGTCAGGTGGTTGCGGATCAGTTCGACTTCGAAGGAATTGTTGCCGGGCTCGCGGGCCATCTGCAGCAGCAAGCAATCTTGCAGATCCTTGGCGCCGACACCCGCGGGATCGAGCCGGCGGACGATTTCCCACGCGTGTTCGGCGGCCTCGAGTTTCTCTTCGGCGAACAATTCAGACAGCGGTTCGAGCAGGTATCCCCGACGATCGAGGTGCCAGCAGATCTCCTCGGCGCATTCGCGTTCTTCGGGGTCCAGCTCGACGAAACGCAGTTGATCGATCAGGTGATCAGCCAGCGACGGCGCCCGATTGGGCGTCGCTTCGAGCGCCTCCATCTTGTCGGGTGCATCGTCATCGCGCGGAGCCGCCCGGCGGGTGCGCAGCCAATCGAGATCGGTGTCATGGAACCGGTCGACCACTTCGGCGACCGCATGTGCCGGCGTACCGTCGTAGCTCTCACCGGGGCCGTCGACGATCTCCAGGGCGGGATTCGACTCGACCTCGTTCATGATGCGTTCTTCAAGGGCCATCTGCGGCAGCAGAAGGATCTCGATCGACTGGATCATCTGCGGGGTGAGCTTGAGCTTCTGCTCCATCCGCATGCTGAAATTTTGCCGCATTTGCAGCGACATCGGCTGACCTCTTCAAGGGGGTCGCTCGCCTGGGAGCAAGCAGTTGATTGAAAGTTTTTCGGTAAGGACTCTAGCAAATTGTACGCCAAAGACCCAAGGCCCGCAAGTCATCAGCAGGTCAGCACTGATTGACCTGAAGGCGGCGACTGGTGCCGTCTGTCGAATAGCGCTACCTGTAAGGAGCTGTTCGCCCCCCGTGCCGATTCCTGCTCTTTACCCTTTCCTGTCAGCCGTTCATCGGTTATGAAACGCCCTTCGTGTTGACTGCTGAATAAAACTGCCCCGCGCCAGGAACCATCACTTGCCCGCTTCAAGCGCCGCTCCGACGACCGCAGCAAATGGGCTCGCCAGTTCCCTGGTGACCCAGTTGGAAAACGCCTCGACGGTGATGCTGGCGAATAATTGGGTAACCAAGCCCCAGCTCGAAAACATCAAGATCCGGGTCTTCAACACTGCTGAACCGGTGCCCTCGGCAGGGCGGTCGCTGCTGGCGCAATTCCTGCTCGATAATCGGTTGATGCCGCGCGAACAGGTCGCGGATCTCGACTCGATCATCAAGACCCAAGCCACGCTGCCCGAATTCCAGCTGCAAAAGAAAATCGGCGCCGGCGGCATGGGCACGGTTTTCCTCGCCCTGCACCTCGAGTCCCAACGCCAGGTGGCGCTCAAGACGATCAATGCGCGATTGGCCGACGACAAGGATTTCGTCGAACGATTTCACCGTGAGGCCAGGGCACTTGAACAGGTGCGCAATCAGCACATCGCGGAAATCATCGCCTGTGGCGAGACCGAAGGCACCTGCTGGCTGGCCATGGAATACATCCACGGTCCGAGCTTGATGTCGCTGCTTAAAGAACACCGCGTGTTGCCGGAATATTACGCGTTGAACCTCATTCGGCAGGTTGCCGAGGGTCTCGGCCACGTGTGGGAGAAAGCCGGGCTGGTGCACCGTGACATCAAGCCCGAAAACGTCCTGGTCGTGCGCAATCGCCTGGGCGACGAACTCTTTCCATCGACCGATGTCGCCAAGCTGATCGACTTCGGGCTGGTCAAATCGAACAGTGATGACGACCGGCTGACCCAGACCGGGATGACCATCGGTACTCCTTTGTACATGAGTCCCGAACAGGTCCGGGGTGAAAAACTCGATTGCCGATCTGACATCTATGGCGTCGGCGCCACGATGTACCACCTGCTGACCGGCCATACTCCCTTCAACGGCAACAGTCCGGGCGCGATCATGAGCGCCCACCTGACCGAAGCCGTGCCCGACCCGGGCGATCGGGTACCCAGCCTCAGCCGCATCACCCGCCAGATCGTGCTCACCGCGATGGCTAAGAATGTCGAAAAGCGCTTCCTCAGCTTTGAGGCACTCATTTCGATGTGCGAAGAGGCCCTCGCCGGTCTTGAACACAAATCGACCTCGATCCCGCGACTGCTGCGGAAACCGATGGTGCTCAAGAATCCGATCAAGCGGTCGGGCGAAATCATCGTCGATGAGTCCATGCCCAGTCAGCAAGGCGCCAACTCGGCCTCGCCTATCACCGGCTCGGTCCTCAGACCCAAAACCGATCGCGTGAACATCGTCAAGCCGGGGTCCGCGGATCGCAATGCGGCCACCGTGGTGACGCCCCCCAAAGAACCCACCACGTCCTTCAAAGTCCCGCCGCCCGCGACCCAACCTGGTAAAACCCAGGCGTCCACGCGGGCACCGGCGGTCTCCGCTGGGACCCAGGCGAGCAACCAAGCGAGCAAACCCCTGCGCGTGGCGCTCTCGACCTCATCTGGTGAATTGTTCCCACCAACTCAGAGTGCGGCGTTTGTCGAACCAACTCCGTCACCTGGTACCGGCTTATTGCCGTGGCTGGTGCTCGGCTTTGTCGTTCTGGCGATGGGTGCTGTCCTTGCAGTTTCCTATTTGTGAAATCGGTTGGACTCTAGCCATCTTGTCTGGCCACGGATGCCTGAGTTCATTTATATCGTTGTAGTTGACGGTTTTTGCCCATCATCAACTCTCATATGCATCGCTGGCGATCCGTATTAAGCGTTGTTGCGCTTGCCTCGATCAGTCCCCTCGTGACATCGCTGTACGCTGCTGAGTCTCGTCTCGCGGATTACGGCGGAGAGTGGGTCACCGAGCAGGGCGGCTATCGCATCAGCCTGCGGATCGACGGCAGTTCTGGGGCCAGTGAGTTGACCTCGACTTTTTCGGCGCTGGCCATCAGCACGACCGAGCGCGGGGTCGCCGAAATCGGTGATCACTCGCTCGTGCTCAAGGTTTTTGCCGAGGACGATTTCACCCACGAGCTGGGTGAGCGCCATTACGAGGTGATCGAGCTCACCCCTGAACATCTCGATCTCATCTGGGATGGGCCGGTGGTTCGCGTGCGTCTGCTGCGCAGCGACGACAAGACCAGCCCGGCCGCCAAGGGCTGAAGACCTACAACAGCGACCGCAGGCGCCGTTGGCACTCGCCATTGGCGAATGACTGGGCGAACATGTCGGCTTCGATGGCCTCGCTATGGGCATCGCCAGGGCCGTGATGGCGTAGCCGCAGATCGCGAATCGCCGCCACCGCACTTGGGGTAAAATCACTAAGCGATTGGATCAACGGCCACAGATCAGCGTCCGGCTCTACGATCCGATCCAGCAGGCCGACGTCCTTGGCGCTGGCGCCATCCAAGACCTGGCCGCGCAGGAAAAGGTCGCGACTGACTTCGGCACCGACTCGCTGATGCAGACGCCTCAATCCGCCGAGGCACGGCACCAAAGCCCACGCCAACCCAGGAAGGCCAAGACGCACGCCGGGTTCGCCGATGAGAAGGTCGCAGCCCAGGGCCAACTCAAGACCCGTGCCCAAGGCGTAACCGCGCAGGTGGGCGATGGTCACTGCCGGCCACGCTTCGAGAGTGCGTACCGCCTGTTGTCCAAGCCGACTGTAAGTCGCCGCAGATTCCGTGGAAAATCCCGCCAATTCGCGGACATCGCACCCAAGACTGAAGACCTCTCCCTCGCCTGAAATGATCAGCGGCAGGTGGGTGTTGGCGTTTTCGTCCAGGGTCACCGCCAGCTCGGCGAGGGTCGCGATGTCCAACGCGTTGTAGCGATCAGGCCGCGACAATCGCAGATGGGCACATCCGCCACTGATCTCGAACTGAACCGAACGCAGCGGGTGTCGCGACATCGCCGATGATCTCCTGGGCAGCATACCCCGAAAACTACGCGACGTCCAACTCCACTGCCGGCACGGGCATGTCCGGAGGCGGGTCAGATGGCACCGGCAGCGGGACATGGAACCAGAAGGTGCTGCCGACATTGGGCACACTGGTCACGCCGATGTCGCCGCCCATGCGGGTCACGATGCGCTTGCAGATCGCGAGTCCTAGGCCAGTCCCGTCGTGATGCCGGGTGGACAGATCGCCGGCCTGGAAGAACGGGGTGAACAATTTCGGCAGCAGCGCACTGGCGATGCCCGGGCCGCTGTCGCGGATATGGAAATGCCACCGGGGCACCGGCGCAGGTTCGACCTCGACAGTGATCAGCACCGAGCCGGTGACGGTGAATTTCAGCGCGTTGCCAACCAGATTTACCAGCACCTGCCGCAATCGCGTGGCGTCACCGATGACCAGCGGCGGCAGATCCCCAGGCAGGTCGCTGGTCAACGTCAGCCGTTTGGCTTCGGCGGTATGCCGCATGAGGGCCACGACTTCGGCCACCACCTGCCGGGGGCTGAAGGCATTCGCTTCGAGATGCAGACGGTCGGCATCGAGGCGTGACAGATCGAGGATGTCATTGATCACGGTCAACAGGCTGCGTGAGGAATGCAGAATAGTTTCGGCGATTTCACGGTCTTCGACATTCAGTGGGCCATCGAGCAGCAGCTCGGTCATCCCCATGATGCCATTCATCGGGGTGCGGATCTCATGACTCATATGCGCCAGGAATTCGCTTTTGGCCCGATCGGCGGACTCGGCGGACTCTTTGGCCAAACGTAGGTCCAGTTCCTGCCGGCGGCGCAGGGTGACATCGCGGATGACTGAAAGTATGCAGGATTCACCGTCGCGTTCGATGATCCGCCCGGACACTTCGATCGCCACGGAAGTGCCATTACGATGTTTGGTGACCATTTCCAAGGAGCTGAATTCACCGTTGGCCCCCAGCGCAGCAACCAAGCGCTGGCGGTTGTCGGGGTATTGCCACAGACCCACTTCAGTCGTGGTCCGGCCCATCAGTTCCGACAGTTGCCACCCTAGCAATGTCTGAAATCCGGGATTCACATCCAACACCAAGCCATCAGCCAGTCTCGTCACCATGAGCGGATCCGGAACCAACGCGTAGATGCTCGCAATCTGCTGGGCACTACTCGCCGCCTGGGCCGCGGAGCGGCGGACTTCCTGTAGCAGGCCGCAGAGCGCCAATGACGATAAGGTCAGCAAGGCGAGATACATTTGCAGCACTAGGATGCGGACCTGAGGTGACAGATTAGACAAGATCTCACTGCCTGCACCGTCGACAAACGTGCTGGTCGCGGTCAGGGCGATCACCCCGACCAGACTCACCACCAGCAGCGACCCACCGCGCACCGCCGCCCACAACAGCACCGGCACCGTCAAGGTCGGCAGCAGCACTTCGGCTGGCAGCGGCAGTTTGCCGATGGTGATCGCCAAGGTTCCGACGATGACCAGCACCGTAAGCATGAAGCTTTCAACGAGCGGGCCGAACGTGGATGAGGATCGCCGTTTGAGTGTGATTGGCGCGCGCCCGAGTCGTTGCCGATGGAGAAGCGCGAGACAGACCGGGGTTGCGACCAGGAGACCGATGAGCTGGGCCGCAGCCAAGCGGCCCCACAACAAGCCGATTGGCACGGCTGAGGTAAAACTGGCAAAATATGCGGCTACGGTCGAATAGACGACCGTGGTGATCAGGCACAGCAGCAAGAAACGTCCCCCTGCTACCAAGCCTTCCGAGGGTAGCTGCTGCCGACCGCCCGCAGTCAGGGCAGCCCCGAGTCCAGCAGCCACGGCGACATGCAGGACCCCAAGTGCCGCCGCTAGCCAGGGTGGCAGGGCCGAGGTCAACTCGGCGAGCTGATAGGCGACGAGAAAACCGATGAGCAAAAACGGCCGCTCTCGGCGGGTGGCCGCCGCGATCAAAGCGGCGGCAATGCCGTCGATCGGCCACATCAACGTCAACGCCATGTTGTTCGGGATCAGCCAGCGCAACGTGGCCAGGGTCGCGACGAACACGACCAGGACCCCGCCCAACATCCACGACCACCGCGGGGCAGCGGCAGGCGAAGGACGTTGCAAGCGCATGCTGTCCGCGATGCGAAGGTCGGCCACGTAATCTCCACGCTGGTGACGAACCTGGAAACTAAGTCGCTCCGGCATGGCCACAAGGCGGCCTGTACCGCTCGAAATAGCGGTGCAGCACGGCCTGGGGTTGCGCCAACGCACCGTTGCCCACGATGCGAATCCGATGGGCCTGCTCGACAATTTCATGCGTCTGTTCAGCCTTGACCTGGGTATCGACCTGGGGACGGCGAACACCTTGGTTGCGGTGCAAGGCAAAGGGGTGGTGATCTCCGAGCCGAGCGTGGTAGCGGTGAAAAAAGGCACCAAGACCGTGCTCGCCGATGGCATGGCGGTAGGCGACATGGCCAAGCTGATGATCGGCAAGAATCCGGCCAACATCGAGGTCATCCGGCCGATGAAGGACGGCGTCATCGCTGATCTCGAAATCACCGAGGCGATGTTGCGCTACTTCATCAACAAGGCCGGCGGGCGGCGTGGGCCATTCCGCCCGCGCTTGGTGGTCGCGGTGCCGTCTGGTTTGAACGAAGTCGAAAAAGGTGCCGTCACCAACAGTGCGATCCAGGCCGGTGCCCGCGAAGTCTTCTTGATCCAGCAGCCGATGGCGGCGGCGATCGGCGCCGGCCTGCCGGTCGGTGATGCGATCGGTTCAATGATCGTCGACATCGGCGGCGGCACGACCGAAGTCGCGGTGATTTCGCTCGCCGGCATCGTCGCCTCGGAATCGGTGCGGGTCGCCGGTGATGAACTCAGCCACGCAATCGCTCGTCACATCAAGAACACCTATTCGATGGAAGTCGGCGACAACACGGCCGAACAGGTCAAGATCCAGCTCGGCTCGGCGATCATGCTCGAACCAGAGGAACGCCTGCGCATCCGCGGCCGTGACCTGCGCACCGGCATGCCGACCGAAGTCGAAGTGACCTCGACCGAAATCACCAATGCGATCAAACCGCAAGTCACCGCGATCGTCAATTCGGTGAAGATGGTGCTTGAGCGCACCGCGCCCGAACTGGCCAGCGACCTGCTCGATCGCGGCATCGTGATGGCCGGAGGCACCAGCCAACTGCGCGGCCTGGCGCAGCTGCTGGGTCGCGAAACCGGCTTGCCCTGTCGTGTCGCCGAAGACTCGCTGACCTGCGTCGAGCGCGGCTGCGCGGCGTTGCTCGACAATCTGGATTCGCTGAAGCAGATTCTGGAAACCGGAAATAAATCCTAATGTCCCTGGCGACCAGCACCGTCCACGCGCTGGTCACGGGTGAGGTCCACGATCCCTTCAGCATACTTGGCCTGCATGCCGAAAATGATCACTGGTGGATCCGCGCCTGGCTGCCCGGGGCGATTACCTGCACCCTGGTGCCGCGCGATGGCGGTGCGCCAACCGTCTTGAAATTGCGCCATGAGCGCGGCTTGTTCGAAGCACCGCTGCCCAGCCGCAAAGAACGCTTCGCCTATGACTTGGACGTCATGTGGCGTGATCGCGCGAGTACCGCGCCCGAGCGGGTGACCGACATCTACGCCTATTGGACCCAGCTGTCGACATTCGATCTGGATCTGTTCCGCGCCGGGCGACATCACCATCTGGGTGATGTGCTGGGCGCTCACCCCCTGACCATCGATGGGGTTGCCGGGGTCCGCTTCGCGGTGTGGGCGCCGAACGCCACGCGGGTGTCGGTGATCGGCGACTGGAATCATTTTGACGGCACCGCGCATCCGTTGCGCCCGCGTCAGCCGTATGGCGTGTGGGAGATCTTCATTCCCGGCATCACCCCGGGAATGTTGTACAAATACGAGATCCGCACCGCCACCGGCGAGCTGCGGGTCAAGGCTGATCCATTTGCCTGGGAGGCCGAAAAGCCTCCGGCCACGGCCAGCATCGTGCCCATGCCGGACACCTTCAGCTGGGGCGACCAACGGTGGATCCTCGAGCGCGCGACGGTTGACCACCTGGCGCGACCGATGGCGATCTATGAGGTGCACCTCGGTTCGTGGAAACGCGGCAACGAGCCGGATGCGTGGCCGAACTATCGCGAACTCGGCCATCACCTGATCAGCTACGCGCAGGCGATGGGATTCACGCATCTCGAGTTGCTGCCGGTGGCGCAGCATCCCTTCGAAGGCTCATGGGGCTATCAGGTCACCGGCCAATATGCGCCCAACAGCCGCCATGGTTCGCCCGATGATTTCAAATGGTTTGTCGACCAGTGCCATCAAGCCGGGTTGGGCGTGATCGTCGATTTCGTTCCTGGGCATTTCCCGAAAGACGATTTCGCGCTGGCCGCGTTCGATGGCACGCCGTGCTTCGAATATGCCGATCCGCGTGAGGGCGAGCACAAGACCTGGGGTACCCACGTCTTCAACTTTCGCCGGCCCGAGGTGCGCAACTTCCTGCTCGCTGCCGCGCTGCATTGGTGCCGGCGTTTCCATATCGATGGGCTGCGCGTCGATGCGGTCAGCTCGATGCTCTATCGCGATTACGATCGCGAGGCCGGCGAATGGATCCCCAATGCCCATGGCGGCAACGCCAACGACGAAGCCGTGGCGTTCCTCCAAGAACTGACCTCGACCGTGCGCAGTCAGTTTCCCGGCGTGTTGACCATCGCCGAAGAATCGACCGCCTGGCCCGGCGTGACCGCGTCGACCGACGACGGGGGTCTGGGCTTCGATCTGAAATGGAACATGGGGTGGATGCACGACACGCTCGGCTATCTGGCTCAGGATCCGGTGATGCGCAGCGGTTGTCACAACCGCATCACCTTTCATCAGTGGTATGCCTATGATGACAAATGGGTGCTGCCGCTGTCGCACGACGAAGTGGTGCACGGCAAGTACAGCCTGATCGAAAAGATGCCCGGCGACTGGTGGCGCAAACGGGCGCAACTGCGCCTGATGCTCGGCTACCAGATCGCCGTGCCCGGACGCAAGCTGCTCTTCCAAGGTGGAGAGTTTGGCCAAGGCCGCGAATTCGCTTGGGATCGCAGCGTCGACTGGACTGAAGCCGCTGAACCCGAACGCCGGGGGATCACCGCGTTCTTAGCCCGCTGCCTGAAAATCTACCGCAGCGAACCTGCTCTGTACCGGCACGACGATCAACGCGATGGTTTCCTGTGGACCGACCACATGAACAGTGCGGAAAGCGTGATCGCCTTCCTGCGCCGCGCGCCCGGCGCGAAGGACATCCTGGTGGTTTGCAATTTCACTCCCGTGCCTCGGCCGGGCTATCGCCTGGGCGTTCCAGTCGCGGGGCGCTGGGAATTGCTGGTAGCAAGCGATGAGCTGACCTTTGGCGGCACTGGCATGGGCTGCGGCGGACCGGCAACGGCGGTCGATCAGCCTTATCACGACCAGCCGGCGTCATTCACCTGGGATCTGCCGCCATTGGGAATCTGCTTTTTTCGCGCGCCCTGATCCGAGTCGCTAAAAGAGCCAACCTGATCCGTAGACCAGATCTCCGCCAAGATGACCGGTGAGCCCTGCGGCGCCGGCGGTGGCGATGATCGCGATCCGCAGGGGCCAGCGGCGAGGGACGAACAGCAGACCCACCGCCACTGCGCTGCCGATCAAGGTGATCCAGCCGAGCAGCTGATGGCGTTGCACGGCTGCCGTCATTTCACCAGCCAACCACGTACCGCTGATCACCGCGACGCCCGCACCCAGGGCGCCGATCACCAGCAGCAGCGCGGTCGCGGGCTGCCACCGTTGGCCACGCCACACCACCAACGCTTCGGCCAGCACGGCGAGCAGCAGGCAGGCGATCGGGAAATGCACGATGAGCGGATGGACCCGGCCGATCAAAGGTGGCTTGGCGATTTTGGGCTGATTTACGATTTCAACCGCGACTGAACTGGACGTTGCGACCGGCCATGGCGCACCCATCTCGACCCACCGGGTGAGGTCGGCGATGGCGGCGTCGGGCAACCGCGCTTTCGGTGGCATGTTCAGCTCTTCATCGTGGGCTTCCCAGCGAATCGCCGGGATCAGCGGGCTTTTCGCGACGTCACCGGGTATGAGGGCGACACCTTCGTTGCTGCCTGCAAGGAATTCCGCCAGGCTCGCTATGCTCAAGCCGCCTTTATGCCGCCCGTTGCCGTGGCATTCATAACAGTGTTCGACAAACACCGGCTCGACCCGCTGACGGAAAAATTGTTCCGCGAAAGGCGACACTACCGTACCCGCCTCGGCGCCGTAAATGGATAATGAAGCAAGGAGGATCAACCCCCAGAACTTCAAATTGAAAAAACTCATGGTTGCCTCAATTTGCGCAGCGCCTCGATCATTTTCTTGGTCGCTAAACCTTGCGCCGCTGGCCGTGATACCAAGCGAATGGTGCGCGAAATCCCGAGATCATTTATCGGCTTGGTCATCAGTTCGCCCGCGACGCAGCCATCGGGAATGATCCCCAGGCCCAGGCCGCTGCGCACCATGGCCTTGATCACCTCGACGTTTGCCAGGCCCATCACCGGCGTGAATGGCAGCCCGGCCTTGGCAAAGGCTTGATCGAGCAGGGTGCGGATGGTCAACCCCGGACCGAACGTGACGATCCGATGCTTGGCCAGCTCGGCGACGGTCACCGGGACGCGGTCTTCGGGCATGCTCGGCGGATACGCGACGACCAATGGATTTTGATAGAGACGCTCGCAGGTGAGTTTGGGATGTTCGGTGGTGCCGACTGCGACATCCAACTCGTCATCAAGCAGCATCGCGGTCAATTGCGGACTCGATTGGCAAACTACCTGGACATCGACTCGTGGATTGGCCTGGACGAACTTGGCCAACAGCGGCGGCAGGACGTAGATCCCGATCGAATCGATCGCCCCCAATCGCACGCGCCCACTGACCTCACCCTGGCGACTGCGCACGCGCTCGGGCAAGGCGGCCAAGCCGGTCAATAATTCCCGGGCGCCTTCGGCAAGGCTTTCTCCAGCGGGGGTCAGGCGCGCACCTTGCGAGGTCCGCTCGACCAGATGAACCCCGAGCTGCCGTTCGAGTTCCTGCACCTGCCGGCTGATCGACGGCTGGGTCAGTCCGCGGGCCCGGGCCGCGGCCGAAACGGATCCGTGTTCCGCGATCGCCAGCAAACTCGCCAACGCATGCGGTGAAAGATCCGGAATCGACATGCATCCAGCGTATGGCGAAGGGGAATGGGGGAAGGTCGCGTCGAGAATGCCCCGAGCAGACAAATCGAAAGTATGCGCGGTCGACCCGACCGTGGCATGCGCGGTCACAAGTGGCATGGGCGGCTCGCCCATGTGCGGGTATCGACTCATGGGCGAGCCGCCTATGCCACCAAAGACACGCCGGTCGGAGGCGCGGTCACAAGTGGCATGGGCGGCTCGCTCATCTGCGGGT
>JANYGY010000144.1 GCA_025362255.1 Planctomycetales bacterium | reverse complement strand
GTGCTTGCCGCCAAATTTGCCCTTGCTCCCCTTTGAACCTTGGAACACGTAGTGTTCAAGATCGATGTCCTTGCGGAACATCTTGGTGTGGAACAGGTTTTCCTGGTAATTGTTGACGTCGATCGCCTGGTAATCCTCGATGATCTCCTTCGACACGAAATTCTGGATCGAGGTGATCGGATGGTCGATGTAGTGCTTGGTGCCCTCGATGTCGCGTGAAAAGCCACGCACGCGGTAATCGAGCGAAAGGACATCGGCATCGAACGAATGGATCAGGTAATTGAGGGCGCGCAGCGGCGAGATCTTACCGCAGGTCGAAACATCGATGTCGGCACGAAATGTCGCGATGCCGTTGTAGGGATGCGCCTCTGGATACGTGTGCACGCAGATGTGGCTCTTATCCAGATGGGCGACCACCGAGGCATTGGGCACCGGCCCCGGTTTTTCCGGATTTTCCGGCTCGGATTCGATCGGCTCTTCGCTGATCAGGATCGTCACGGACGCACCTTGCGGATTATAATCCTGGCGCGCAACATTGAGGATGTTTGCGCCGATGATGCGGGTGACCTCGGTGAGGATCTGAGTCAGGCGCGTCGCGTTGTACTCCTCATCGATGTACTGGATGTACTCGTTGCGTTCTTCCGCCGTCTTGGCGTAGCACACGTCATAGAGATTGAAGCTCAGCGATTTGGTCAGGTTGTTGAAACCGTCGAGCTTTGGCTTCTTGAAGCGGGTGCGGATCATCGCGGGAGTGGCCTTGGTGCTGGGTCTGGAGGTAGCCATATATGGCGGAGGGTCGGGCGGTTTATTGAGATTTCCATAGGGAGCAAGTTAAGGTCCTGCTGGTTTGCCTAAAGGTGGGTAGTGGCCAGTGGACTGAAGAAAGTGGACTGGAGAAAGTGGACTGGAGAAAGTGGACTGGAGAAAGTGGACTGAAGAAAGTGGACTGGAGAAAGTGGACTGGAGAAAGTGGATCGAGGAAAATCTCAGTGGTGCATCCACTGGGCCGATAGCTGTTAGCGCTAACGCCAACCAAAGGCTCACCCCTTCCGCCGGCTGAGCCGTTTCCAGAATCTGCGAGCCATGGCAAACAACACTTTTGGCCACGCATTTCGGGTCACGACCTTCGGCGAAAGCCATGGCGCGGCGGTCGGTTGCGTGATTGATGGCTGCCCTCCTGGCTTGACCCTCGATCACGCTGCGGTGGCCGCTTTCCTCGCCCGTCGCCGGCCGGGCCAGTCGCATCTGGTGACCCCGCGCAACGAAGACGACGCGCCTGAATTCCTCTCGGGTCTCGATCTCGAAACGGGTAAGACGCTGGGCACCCCGATCGCCGTCGTGGTCCGCAACCAGGATCAACGCTCAGGAAGTTACAGCGAGTGGTGGCACACTTATCGCCCGAGCCACGCCGATTTCGGCTATGACGCGAAGTACGGCATCCGCGCCTGGCAGGGCGGTGGGCGGTCGTCGGCGCGCGAGACCGTAGGTCGCGTCGCGGCCGGCGCGATCGCCGAGCAACTGCTGCTCAGCCGTTTTCCCGCGTTGCGCATCTGCGCCTGGGTTGAGCGCGTCCACACGATCGATGCCCGAGCGCTGCTCGACCCTCTGGCGGTCGAACGCGCGCAGGTCGATGCGCATCCTACGCGTTGTCCGCATACAGCGTCGGCGGTCGCCATCGAAACCGCAATCCTTACGGCGAAGAAGCAGGGTGATTCGCTCGGCGGTTACATCCGCCTGATCGTTCAGGGATTGCCGCCCGGTTTTGGCGAGCCGGTCTTCGACAAGCTGGATGCGCTGCTCGCGCAGGCCTTCATGTCGCTGCCCGCCTGCAAAGGGGTCGAGGTTGGCAGCGGTTTTTCCGGCGCTGATGCAAGCGGCCTTGAACACAACGATCACTACGCGTGGCAAGGCTCGACCATGACCACCGCGACCAATCGCAGCGGTGGCATTCAAGGCGGCATCAGCAACGGCATGCCGCTCGATCTGCGCTTGGTGTTCAAGCCCACCGCCACGGTGTTGAAGCCGCAGCCCAGTGCCGACGACGCCGGCAACAATGTCGAGCTGCAGGCCAAAGGCCGGCATGACCCATGCGTTCTGCCACGGGCAGTCCCGATCGTCGAGGCGATGACTGCGTTGGTGCTCGCCGATTGCTGGCTGCGCCAACGTGGCCAGGTCGGCGATCCCTGGCCCGGTCTTGCTGGCCCACTTCACCGCGACGGGAGATGATCATGGCACTGCTTAGATTTTTCATGGTCGCCGGGTTAGGCCTGCTCATGGCCCTTTGCTTGCTGATCGGAGTAGGCTGCAACGATTCGCGCGGCCAAAGCGGCTGGTGGCGGTACGGGTTGTCAGGGTCGTCGCCGTTCTGGCATGAGCTGCATCTTTTCGATGAGGACCCCACGCCTCTGCACACGATGGTCGTGACCCTGACGATCTTCGCCGACGAACAGCACGCCGTGCAGCATGCGCTCGAACGCGATGGCCAAGGCAGCACCGAGCGCGCGGGCAAACGCACCGGCTTCAGGCGTACGCTTAAGCAAGTCGGTGACGCCCAGGCGCTGCTCGCCACCGTCCAGCCCGGCGGCGAGTATCCACCCCCCGAACGTCTGGTGATCATGCGCTGGTATCGCGGCGGCGAATGGGTCACTGCTCGATTTGATCGCGGTGCGTTGCCACCTGCGGTGCAGGATCTGGCGACGCTGATCAGCGGCCGTCCGGTTGGCGACATCGATCCCTGACGTCGTTACTTCTTCTGTACCGCACTCGGGCTGCTGCCGATAGTTGTGCGGAAACACCGGCTAAATTGGGCCAAGTCTGGAAATCCGAGGGCGGCAGCCACCGCGATCGGGCGCTGACCGTGGGCGAGCATCCGTCGCGCGTGCTCCATCCGCCGACGACGGATCCACGAGGCGGGACCTTCGCCGGTTTCACCACGAAAACCGTGATTGAGTGTGGCCAGGGTCAGTCCCAATGCCGTCGCTACCGCGTCGAGCCGCCACGCCTCGCCTGGTGCCGAATCGATGAGATGAGCCAGTCGTTCGACCATCGAGCCACCCCCGCGACGCGCGACAGCGCTGATGTGTCCGGCGACCGTGCTGAATGCCGCCAGCACCGCCCAATCCCATCCTGCGGGTCGCTCCAAGCCGAAATGGATCAATCCCTGCATGGCCGTCACTACCGCTGCCGGTGGGGCAACATCGAGCATCACCGAATCCACCGCCGCGAGATCGTGCTCGATGCGCGTCATCCACGGCCCTGTTCCTGAGACATACAGGCTGTGATAAGCCGTCTTTCCATCGACGGACACCGACCATATGCCCGAGCTCATCGCGAGAAAAGTACCGGCGTCGCAGATCACCGTCCGGCCTTCGACCTGCAATGTCTGCTGACCGCGAACTGAAAACATGATGGTGATCGGTCGATGTTCTTTCGGCAGCCGGACACCCGGCAACACGGCTTCGTCGCATATCACCAGACTGCTGAGTCCTGCTTCCAGACACGTCGCTGCCAACGGCACAAAAGCCACCGACCGATGTTCACGACGGGGGACGCGCATGACGGTTACGCTAACTATTCGGTCGATATTGACAACCTTGCACGCATTCGATCTACACGTCGTGCGCAATCTAAAGCAGGTGAATATGAGATCGAATATCCGAATTAATCTGGTTAAAACTGACAATTTTGGTGGTTCATGGACGACGTCTAGACATCCACTTGGCCACCATATTTTAAATTTTTCGATCGACGATTCTGCCCATCGAATCGTTGATTCCGCTTATCGTATTCGTGGCCCATCGGTATGATCAGCAGGATGAACATCAGCTATCAAGCCGGTCATCTCAAACTCGATTTCGCCGGATTAAAACTGACGGCAGGGGCGCCCGCCGTGGTGCTCGCCAATGAGTTGGGAACTGCTTTGCAGACCTTGCACATCACGGGTGAAGCGACGTTGGTTAGTCATCGTCGCCGGGGGCCGAGTGGCGATCTGACCATCCACACGTGGACGTGGCTGCTCGATGGGGGTCACCGATTGGCGTGGACTCTTGGCCTGCTTGCCGACGGGATCGGCTGCACGGTCAACGTATCATTCTACAATGGTGCGGTCGCACCCGTTTTCCTGCGCGAGTTGCACCTCCTCACGAGCGGTGAAGACGGCCTGATGGTGACTGGCGACCCCGCGTCATGGCTGCTCACCACCCTTGAATCTTCAACTCGCATCGCGGACCTGGGCGAGACCTTGCCGTCGGCTAATGAAGATGAGTGCACGATGTGGGCCGCTTTTGGTCAGCCGGTGCCGCATGAACAGTCGACAGGTGAGCGGAACGTTGATGGACGTTGGCGTGGATTCACCGATTTTGCGATCGTGGCCAACGCTGAGCACGCTCTGGCGATCGGCGCCGTTGGCGATCCAGAGGCAGCGGTGGCACTGAATTTCCGAGTCGAAGGGGCGCGCAATCAGGTGGCTTTCGTCAGCGAAATGAGCGATGTCGAGGTTGCTTCAGGAGCCTGGCGACGCGGCCAGGAGATCGCCCTGCTCGGTGGTGAGCAAAGTGACATCACGGCCCGGTTGCTGCGCTGGTGCGCGGCGACCCACGGTGCGCGGACCCATGCCAAGCCCGCATCCGGCTGGTGCTCATGGTATCACTACACCAACACCGTGGCGGCCGCCGACGTCATCGCGATCGCCGATCATGTTCGGCACACCGGCTTGGCGATGCCGGTGATTCAAATCGATGATGGCTTTCAACGCCAAGTCGGCGACTGGGCATGCAACGAGCGTTTTCCCGACGGTTGGCAACCGGTGATCGAACGGATCCACGCTGCCGGAGCGGTCGCCGGGGTCTGGCTCGCGCCGCTGGCGGTGCATGAATCAACCGACCTTTTCCGCACCCACCGCAGCTGGTGCCAACACGCAGCGAATGGTTTACTCGCTGGCGAGGCAAGCAATTGGGGACCGCGCTCGCGCTGGCTCGACCCGACTCATCCTGAGGTGGCCGCGTGGATCCGTGATCTGATCCGCGAGCACCGCGTGCTTGGCTTTCGCTATTTTAAAATTGATTTCAACACCATCGCAGGGGTCAGCGCGCGTAATCCGCATGGGGCGAGGCTGCATGATCGCAGTCGCACAGCATTTCAGGCGCTGCGCGACCTGTATCGGCTGTATCGAGAAGAAATGGGTGAAGACAGCTATTTGCTTGCCTGCATCGGCTTCAACCGCGCGGTTGCCGGATATGCTGACGCGGCGCGTATCGGACCGGATTCCTGCCCCCGCTGGGACAGTGCGAATCCCTGCTGCATTCGCGAATGCATCCGCGCAATGGGCCAGAATGCCCAGGCTAACGGCATCCTGTTCGCCAACGATCCGGATGTCAGTTACACGCGCACGCGCGAGACACTTACTGAACCAGAGCTGAAGACGTGGCATGGTTTTGTCGGATTGCTCGGTGGTCTGAGCCTGATTTCAGAACCTCTGACGGTGCCGGATCTGATCTTGGGCGACGCGACCCTCTGCCTGCATGCTGATTTTCTCGAGGTTGATGTTACAGTGGTCGATCACGTGTTGGTGCGCCATGAAGTGCCGTGGTACGGCTCGAATGTCGAATTATTCGTTGAGGTCTCCGGCGCCGTTCGCCAGTTCTGGTTGCAGCCAGGTGTCGGTACTTCGGGCGCGCGCGCCCTGCGCGCGGCCCTGCCGACGCTCTTAGTTGAGCCGAGAATCGTGGTCACCACCGAGCCAGCGACTGACGGCTATCACCTGCGCGCCAAGATCCCGCTGGAGTTGCTCAGTCCCGCTGGGCCTCACGAGCTGCGTTGCGAGCTGATAATTGACACCGTGGCCGAACTTCCGGCGATCACGCCCCGACGACAGCGCTTGTCCATTTTCGGCACCATCTCAGGCCAATATGCCAGTACCGCAGGATATGGAGTGGTACGCGCGGGGACGCCCAGCCATCACCAGCTGGGTCGTCGTGGCTGGGTGGGGACCGATCGGATGTATGAGATTCTGGCTCCGCCAATTCCTGAACGAGGTGCCAGCTTTTCGGCGCATGATCGCGAACATCGACGCTTCGGATTCGTCGCTCGGCGCGACTGGGGTGAATTCGCAGTGGCGCAGGTGTGGAACCCCGCGGCGACCCCAGCTGATGGCGATCTCGATGTCGCCGCGTTGCTCGGCGAACCCGTCCACGTGTGGTCGTTCTGGGATGGCGTCTATCACGGCATACATGACGGCAGCTTTTGTGCCCGGAATCTGGCGCCTCATGGCTCGATGGTGCTGCGTCTGACCCCGGTTGATCGCACCGTGCCCACCATCGTCGGCAGCGACCTTCATCTTGGGTGCGGGGCCGCCGAACTGGCGATGATCGAGGCAACCCCTGAGAAGGTGCATCTCGTGCTACATGACGCCGGCGCGCGCGAAGGCAGCCTGTGGCTCGCCTGGCCAGGCGAGCTGCGCCTGCACTCTTCGACCCGATGCACGGCCCGCCTTGAACGGATAAGCGCAGAGCTGTGGCGTCTGGCAGTGGCGGCACGCGAACGCGGCGGCCCTCAACGCATCGAAGTGATCTGCGACGGATCAGAGGCGCTCGGCCGTCCCTCATCTCGCTGAGGTGCAGGGCTGTTACGGTAGGAGTAAAGACGGCCCTTACGGGCCGCCCCTCCCTCCGAACCGTACGGGCGGTTTTCCTGCATACGGCTCTCCGGTCATCGGGTTGCTTTGTTGGGGTGGATAAAGGCAACATGGGCTCGTTTCAGCGAGAAGAGTTCATTGCGCTCAGTTAAATCGTAAGCGTTCAGCCGCCAGAACTAGCGAAGTAACCACCTACGATAGATGATCTTCGATTTGGCGCGCGAGGCGTCGTAACCGTTCGGCATTGCCGCCACGTTTTGGTGTGCGCAGTTCGCGTCCGGCGTTTTCGGATTCGACGCGGAGGAATCCGTTGGCCTCGATGTCGACGGCGGCAAGGAGGAGATCGAGATCGTCGTCCGTGCCGACGATGCGCCGACCGCCTGTATCGGTAACTGCTCCCCGGAGGAGGTCTTCAACCTCGGGTCCCTGGAAGGGGCCGATGATGGTGAGCAGGAAGGCGTGATCGTCTTCGGTCAGCAGGAGGCCACGGTGATGGGGTGGAAATGGAATGCGTCGATCGGGGATGGTCATGCGGTGGTGCGCTGGTCGCGTCGGCTGGCGGAGGCGAGGGGCGTGAGGTCGTGGTAGTCGGTGCATCCACGGTGCAGTGCGGCAGTGGTATCCTGCAGGTAGATGAAGGGATCGATGCCCTGACGGCGGCAATTGTCGATCATGGTGGCGATGATGGCGGCACGCTGGCCACCGACGAGTGAGCCGAAGAAGAGCCAATTCTTGCGGCCGATGGCCCAGGGTCGCAGGGCGTTTTCGGCCGGGTTGTTATCGATCGGCAGGAATCCCTGGGAGGTGTAGGTGGTCAGATGCGGCCAGCGGTTGAGCGCATACGCGATGGCCTTGCCGAGGGCGCTGCCTGGAGTCGTCTGTGGTTGGGAATGCCGCAGGCACTGTTCCATGGCCGCGATGCGTGGAAGTGCGCGCTGGATGCGGCTCTGTCGGCGCACACCGTCATCGACGAATTCCAGGTCGCGTTCGATGCCGTAGATTTCTCCGATGTCCTCGACCAGGCGCCGCGCCAGGGGCTGATCGTTCATGAGTTCATGGAATTTCCGTCGCACATGCGCCCAGCAACTGATGGGGGTCGCTCGTTCAGGGCCATAGAGGCCGTTATGTCCCGCATAGGCATCGGCCAGAATATATCCGCGATAACCCGCCAAGAATGCTTCGGGATGTCGACCTTCACGGGTCTCGGTGCATTGGAAAACCGTGGCCTGCTCACTGCGGTAGACCCAGATGCGACCGGTAGCCGCATGGCCCAGGCCCGGAGCGAGGAGCTTCACCGGTGTATCGTCGAGGTGGACCTAGCGAGCAGCCCGCACCTGACGGATGAGTGCCTGATAAATGGGCTCCATGGCGGTGGCGACCGCGGCGACATGTCCCAGCAGCGTTGAGCGGCTGAGATGGATGCCCTGGCGGTTGGCGCGTTGTTCCTGCCGGTAGAGCGGCAGGTGATCTGCGAATTTCTCAACCACGGTGTGGATCACGGCGGCATCCGTCATCTTGCCGCCAGGGATCAATCGCTGCGGCATGGCGGCCACTATTCGCGCGTCAGCATCACTGAACGGACGCCCATAGATCGCACGGCGCACGCGACGGATGACGTAGGCACCTGGACGAAAGTCCCACAGATCCGTCGTCCGATAACCCAACAGCGGCAGCGGCTGACCGTGTTCATCCAGACGTTCGTCCTCCGGCACAGTGATCGGTTCGGGCAAGATCACCTCGGTGTCGGCGGGCAGGCAGCGACGACCTGGGTGACTGCCCGGCGCGCGTGGCTTCCGCTTGGGAGCTGCCGACGACATGACACCGGGGGCCGCCGCTGGAACGGATGCTGGACCCGCATCTAAAACGGAAAGCTGCTCCGCGACGAAGCCGCATTCAAGCGCAGCAGCAGCATCCGCAGCTGGCACGAACTCCAACGCGATGCGTTGCTGCTCGGGATGCGATCGACGCTCTGACGACCAGCCGAAGATTCGCTTGGTCATGCGCGCTAAGCGTTGTTCCAGCGCGCCGACCTTGGCCGTCAGTTCGTCATTCGCCGCGCGCAGATCATGCGCCTCCTGGGCGCGCTCGTCGAGTTGCACGCGCAGCAGTCGATTCTCCGCACGCAGCGCGATCAGCTCCGAATCAGCAGCGGTCATCGCCGCATTCTATCAATGTCGCTTTCACCGCAACATGGGAAAATACCAACGTTTGTCTTAGGGCCCTGACGGAGCGACCGGCTGCGGGCCATGCTGCTGCGGTCGATGCTGCTCCGGTCGATGCTGCTCCGGACGATGCTGCTC
>JANYGY010000139.1 GCA_025362255.1 Planctomycetales bacterium | reverse complement strand
ATGTGACTCCCGCCGAAGGCGGCGGCTGCACCGTGCGCCTGGCCGATGGCAGTCGTTTCCACGCCATGTTGGCCGGCGACGACCTGCAAGTCGATACCCCGCTGCTCGGCGCGCGACGGATCCGTCTCGATCAATTGATCGGTGTGTCGACGCCACGTCCGGTGGCGCTTGAAAGCATCTCCAATGCTGGAAGTGCTGGAAGTGCTGGCGCAGGAGCGGGAGCAGGTGACGGCAGCGAAGACAAGGAAATAAGTACCCCGTATGTGCTGCTGGCCGGCGGACAGGTGCTGATGGGCGCCATCGAGCTGCCCGAATTGCATGTGCGTCTGGCGGGCAATCGGTTGGCCGTGATGCCCAGCCAAGTGCGCGTGCTGATCAATAAGGATGCTGCCGAGGGTCCCGAAGTGCGCAGTGATGAACCTGCTGTCCGCCTGGAATTGTGGGGTGGCGATACGGTCGAAGGAGTCATCGACGAACCGGTGTTACCATTTCGCGCGGGCGGCACCTTGTTGGCGGTGCCGATGTCCGAGATCGATGAAATCCATGTGCCAACCCCGGTCATCGCGGCCGCCACGCGGACCAAGGTCAATGACCTAGTGGCCAAGCTCGGCGATGCCGATTGGGCTAAGCGCGAAGCCGCGACCAAGGCGTTGCAGGAATTGGGCGGGGTGGCGAAACAGCCCTTGGCGGAAGCTCTCGCCGCTACCAGTGATCCCGAGGTCAAGATGCGCCTGGAGAAACTCATCGAGGTTCTTCCGTGATGAGTGGTGTGAGTGGACCAGGAAGCGAGAGAGGGAGCAGCTTCTCTCAGCTCGCCAAGCGTGCCGCGCATCGTCTGGCGATGATCGCCGGACTGCGTCTGGCGGCTGAGACCGGTCCGTGGTTCGTCGCAGTGGTGGTGGGCGCTGGTCTCTTGGCGTTGGTGGGAATCCACATCGGTTGGTGGGTCGCCCTGACGGTGCCGTTGTGGGTGGCCAGCCTCGTCGTCCTCGGCTGGTGGCGCCGCCCGCCAGCTGGCCGGGCGTTGGCGACGTGGGACGCGGCAGCGGCGCGTGCCGATGGTTTTCTCAATGCCTGGGATTTTGAACGCAGCGGAACTCCTGAGCCGTTTGCCCAGGCCCATCTGACGGCCATGCGGCAGGCGGCGCCCGCGGCGGCGCTGCGGCTGCACCGCGAGCTGCCGCTGCCGTGGTCGCGTGACCTGGTCGGCCGCGCTTTTTTGGCGCCCTTGATCTGCCTGGGTTTGACGTTCGCGGGCGTGTGGTCGGCGGGGCCGGCGCACCGCGAAGCGCAGCTCGACAGCGAAGCGCGCGATCGTTTTGCCGCGACCACCACCGAGTTGGCAGCAGAAGCCAAACGCGTGACCGAGCTGGCCGGTCTGGCGCCCAGTGAAAAGATTTCTGCTGAAGAACTCGCCAAGCGTTTGGCCGAAGCCAAAGCCGAAGCCGATGCCAAAGGCCTGACCGCGCATGAGGCGCTGGCGGCGATGGACCGGCTGGCGAAGGACGCTGAGAAATTGGCTGAACAATTGGCGGATGCGCCTGGCGCCTCCGAGGCATTGCTCGATGAGTTGGCGAAACATGCGGATACCGCGGCCTTGGCCGAAGCGTTGCGCAGTGGCGATCTGGCCAAGGCGGCGGCGGCGGCCGAGGCCCTCGCCGCCAAAGCCGCGCGCACCGACATCTCCCTCGAAGAACAACGCCGACTTGCTGAAGCGCTGAAAGCAGCCACCGCCGCCGCCGCCGCTGCGGGTGACAAAGGGGCAGTCGCCAAGGCTCTGGCCGAAGCCAAGGAAGGACTCGACAAGCAGGCTGCGGGCCAGCAGAAGCCGGACGGCAAACAAGCCGCGAAGGAAGGGACCAAGCAGGCCGGCAAGGCATTGTCCGACTTGGCGAAATCACTCGCGGTTTCCGCCACCCGCAAACAAGCGGCGAAGCAGGTGCAGCAGCTCGCGCAACGCTTGCGCGCCGGCGGCGGCAAGCTCCTCGCCTCGGCGAACAAGCCCGGCACCAATCCCAAATCGAATGCCCCGGTGTCGAATCGGCCGTTCACGCCCAACGCCAAACCGTCGATGCCGACGCCTGGGGCGAAGCCAGGTAAACCAGGTGGTGGGGGCAAACCCGGCGGTGGCTCGTGTGCGGGTGGATCCTGCCCTGGCGGCTCTGGTACTCCGGTTCCCGGATCCAAGTCACCCGATGGTTCCGGTTCTGGCTCTGGTGAGGGAGGTTCTGGCACCGTGCCGACTCCCGTTCCCGGCGTTGGACTTGGGCTTGCGAAAAAATCAGGCCGTGGCGGAAGCAAGGCGGGTCGGGGTCACATCGATCGCTCGATGGCCCCCAGCGCGGTGGGTTCGACGGTCGATGGCGGCACCGTCGATGCCGCCAAGGGCAACGGTGATTCCACCACCCGCACGGTCGCCGGCAGTGAGCATGGTGAGGATTCCGCGATTGCCGCTTCGGCGACTCCCGCCGAGTTGATCAACGCCGAGGAAAAAGCCCTCGACGCCGAGCCTCTACCGCTCGCTCGGCGCGACCAGGTGAAACGCTACTTTGCTTTATTGCGCGCCTCCGCCGACGCGGTTGACGCCAAGTGAACCAATCTTTCGAGTCCCGTTCTACAGAAATGCCTACGCCATGACTCCTGCACCTGAACCTGTTCATGCGGCGACTTCCCCAGCTGCTTCAGCCTCCGCGAGCTCGGGCTTGCCCTCGGACCTAGTCGCCGGCATCGCGCACTTCAACGCCCGCGTCAACGCCCTGCGCGCCGGAATCGCCACCGGTATCATCGGCAATGAAGAACTCGTCACCGACGTGCTGGTCGCGATCTTGTGCCAGGGGCACGTGCTGCTCGAAGGCGTGCCGGGTCTCGGCAAGACCTCGCTGGTGCGGACCTTGTCGCAGGTCCTCGGGGTGTCTTTCGGGCGAGTTCAATGCACGCCAGACCTGATGCCGGCTGATATCCTCGGCACCCACATCGTCTCCGATGATGGCTCGGGCCGCCGGGTGATGCGGTTCGAGCGGGGTCCGGTGTTCGCCAACCTGCTGCTGGTCGATGAGATCAATCGCGCCACGCCCAAGACCCAGGCGGCATTGCTCGAGGTGATGCAAGAACGCCAGGTCACCGCCGGCGGTGAACGCATGGTCATGCCCAGTCCGTTCTTCGTCCTCGCGACCCAGAACCCGGTCGAAATGGAAGGTACGTATCCCTTGCCCGAGGCGCAGCTCGATCGCTTCGCGTTCAAGCTCATCGTCAAATTCCCCGACGCTGACGAACTGGTGGCCATCGCTCAGCGCACCACCGGCAGCAGCCAAGTCCAACCGCTCACCGTGATGGATGGGGCCGAGCTGGAATCTCTTCAAGAGTTCGCGACCCGGCCGGCGGTCTCGGCGCCACTTGCCCGCTATTGCGCACATCTGGTGCTGGCGTCGCACCCCGATCGGCCCGAGGCCCCACCGGACGTCAAACGTCACGTGGCCTACGGCGCGAGCCCGCGCGCCTTGCAGACCCTGGTCCGCGCGGCGCGCGTTCACTGCCTGCTGGCCGGGCGCATGGCGGTGTCGGCGGACGATGTGCGGCGGGTGGCCAAGCCGACCCTGCGTCATCGCCTGATCCGCACCTTCGAAGGCGAAGCCGCGGGCGCGGTGCCTGATCGGTTGATCGAGGCGATCCTGGCGACGGTGGCGGTGGCATGATCTGCCGCGGTCGCCTGGTTTCCCGCCGCTTCGGCCTGCGCTTGCTGCCGATGATCGTGGCGCTCGCGATGGCGCTTCCGGGCCTGTCAGCGGCGGATCTTCTCGAGCAGACCCAGCCGTTGCGAACGGCCCTGCACAAGGATCCGACGCTCGACGCGCCGCTCGATCGGCTGGTCGACGCGTGGCGGAGCGCGGGCCGGATCGAGGAGTTGATCGGCGTCTACACCGAACACCTCGCGACCTATCCCGAGGATCATCACGCCACGGTGGTGCTGATCCGGCTCGAACTCGCCGCGGGTGATCCGGCGGCGATGTCGGCCACCGAGGCTGCAGTGGCCGCGTATCCAGCTGACGCGTACGTGTGGTACCTGCGTTCGCGCTCGTTGTCGGCGGCTCGCGATGGCGGCTCGCTGGATGCGTTGGACAAGGCGGTGACCCTGGAAACCGCGCCGTGGCGCAAGCGCACCTGGGCCGAACGGCTGGTTGACGAGGCGCTCAAATCCGGCCGGCCGGAACTGGCGCGGCGACATCTGGCCGCCGCCGCCGGAGGCGACGATTCGCCCGCTGGCCGTTTGGCCACCGCGCGGCGCCAAGCCCAGGCCGGGCAATCGGCCGAAGCCCTCGCCAGCCTGACCGGCATCCGCGACGCCGAGCCTGAATTGGCGGTCGAGATCGACCTGGTGGCCGCCGAACAAGAGGCCGCGTTGAAGCAACCTGCGGCCGCTGCGAAGCGCCTCGACGCGGTGCTGGTGCGCTTGGCCGCCGACCACTGGCGCCGTGGCGAAGTGCTGCGTCGGCGCATCGAATTGGCAGCTGAAGGCGCCGAGCGCGAGGCTTTGCTCGCCGCCGCCAAGGCCCGGGCGGCCGCGGCCCCTGGCGATGATGCGGCAGTGATCGATCAGGCGCGGTTGCTGACCGCCACCGATCGTCGGCAAGAGGCCCTCGCCGCCCTGGTCGCCGCCTTCGCCCATGCCCCCACCCCGCGATTGGAAGGCGAAGTCCTCGCCGCATTCGATCGGGTCCACGATCTCGCGGGCCTCGATGCGTGGTTGGCGAGCCAGTTGGCGCTCGACCCGGCGCGGGGCGATCTCGCCCTGCGCCGGGTACGGGTGCTGATCGAAGCCGAACAACGCGATCAGGCGTGGGCGTTGCTCGATGCGACGCTGCCGAAACTTCCCGACGGCGAAGGCGACGATCGGCTGCTGGCACTTGGTCGCGACCTGGCGCGGGCGAATCGCGGCGCTGACGCGCAACAGGCGCTGATGCGCTTGCACACCCGTCGTCCGGCCCGGCTCGATGTGACGCGTGAATTGGCCGACGCCTGCCTGGCTGCAGGTCGACGCGATCAGGCCGAGGCGCTCTTCGCCGCTGATGCGCAGGGCCGCAGCCTGCCCGACGAGGTGGCGGCTGAGCAGGTGCTTGAAACCGTCAATTTCCTGAATGGGAAAAAACTGACGGTCTCGGCCTCGCGCCTGGCCGAAGAGCGCCTCGCCCGCGATCCCGGGGATTTCGAATTGCGCTTGGCCTCGATCCGCTTGCTCGCGCGCCTGGGTGATGGCGCCGGCGCGGAAAAGCGCATGTCCGATACCCGCGTGCTGGCCGACACCGCGGCGCGTTATCGCCGCTGGCTCGAAGTGATGATCGAGTCGACCAGTGTCGAACGGCGACCAGACGTACTCGCTGCCGAAAAAGGCGCCCTCGATCGCGAAGCAGGCGACTGGTCGGAAGTCCAGGCCGCCCGTCGTGCGATGTTCGCCGAGGCGTGCATTGCGGCGGATAATCGGGCGCTGGCCACGCAGGTATTGCGTGCCGATCTGGTGGTCGCTCCGGCCGGCGAACGGGTGCCGCTGCTGCGCGCCCTCGCGACGCTGCTGACCGCGCCAGAAGACGTCAAACAGCTGCGCGACACTTTGACCGAGTTGGCTGATGAAGATCCAACCGGAGCCGCCGATGCGCTGGCCCGCCGGGCGCTGATCGGCGTCGGGACCACTCAGGCCAACAACGCCAATAATCCGTTCGGCGGTGGCCAACCCGGGACGCTTCCCGAAGGCCTGCAGGCGATCGATCCGAGACAGCTGAGCGATCTGCAGGTGCTCGATCAGTGCTGGACCATTTTTGCGGATGGCAATGTCTTTGACAAAGCGGTGCTCTGCGCCGAGCGGCTGGTCCAATTGGAGCCGGCGAATGCCGCGCGCTGGGAACGCTGGTGCTTATCGCTGGCCGCGGTCGGCGATGAGGATGCCTTGCGCATGGCCTTGCGCCGACTGTTGGCGGGAGTCGAAAACCTGGTGCTGAAGCCCGAGGTGCGCGATCAGTTGCAGGACGCGCTGCTGGCGTCCACCTGGCGTTCATGCGCGCGCCTGACCGCCGGCGGAAAATGGCAGGAATTGCTGGCCCTCGCCACTGAGGCCGAATCGCTGACCCGCACGGTCCAGCAAGGTCGGTGGTTGGCATGGTCGCGGTGCTTGGCCTTGGCCCGTCTGGGTCGCGGCCAATTGGCAGATGCGATCGTCGAGCTGACCCGGCGTTGTGCCGGCGATCCGCAGATCGTCTTCCCCGACGGTTTAGCGATCTCGCTGTCGGGTGCGCTCGCCCAATTCACCGTCGCTCCCCCCACGGTGGTGGCCGCGGCGGTACGTCGTGGTCCACTTCCGCCGTGGCGTACCGCCTGGGCGCATACCGCCTCGGGTTCCATCGCGGGGGTGCTGCGCAGCGCAGACGCCGTGCTGGTCTGCGTCGCGGGCGGGCAGGTCAGTGCGCTCGATCCCAATACCGGACGACTGCTCTGGAGCCGTGAAAATCTGGTCCAGGCCGGCAAGCCGGTCCAAGATCCATCGGGGTACGGCAATGTGACCATTTCTGCTGTGCGCTTGCCGGTGGTGGTTGCCACTGGCTCGGCCGGC
>JANYGY010000111.1 GCA_025362255.1 Planctomycetales bacterium | reverse complement strand
GCGCGTGCTCGACTTGTGCGCGGCTCCAGGTGGCAAGACCCGCGCGCTGCTCGACCGGCAGGCAGACGTCATCGCGGCCGATTCGAATCTCGCGAAGGTCCATCTTTTGGCTAAGGATCAGGCGCTGCGCCAGCGGCTGGTGGTCCAAGACGGCACGCGTCCGGCGTTCGCCCCAGGAAGCTTCGACGTGGTGGTCGTCGACGCTCCGTGCTCGAACAGCGGCGTGTTGGCCCGCCGCCCCGAAGCCCGTTGGCGCTATGACCGGCAACACCTCGCGGCGCTCGAGAAGATCCAAGTCCGCCTGCTGCGCGCCGCCGCCCATCTGGTGGCCCCCGACGGCCGGCTGGTGTACGCCACCTGCAGCCTCAGTCCGCGTGAAAACCAAGCGATCACCCATCGTCTCGACGGCTGGCGGATCCTCGCTGAACGGGTGACCTGGCCCGACGCTTGGCAACTCGGCGGGTACGCCTGCCTGATGGTTCGCAGCCACCTGCCAAAGGCCATCACCGCGTGATGGTCGGATCACATCGAATGACGGATGCCTTGGTCAGACCACCTGAGCCGGCCATCCGCAAGCCCATCATCCCATCCGAGTTTCCGGCGATCAGCGACACAGGATTCGAGCAATCCCCGCCTCGCCGGCGACCATCCGCCCATGGCCTGGGCCCAGGACATTGACGGGTGGTTATAGGATTCCTGGTAAGCAGGCTCGCTGAGAAAGTGCACGTACAAAGTCCGGCGCAGTCGCGGCGAGGCGTTCCGTCGGGATCCATGCGGTGTGCTGACCCAGTGCAGCAGGACGTCGCCCGGGGCCATGCGCAGGGGGACCGCATTCGGGTCGCTGAAGAATCGATCCTGGTCACCTGACATAATCTGATGCCCCATGAGATGACGACCGGGAATGGCATAGACGCAGCCGTTGTCTTCGTCGCTGTGATCAAGATAGATGTCGCAGGTGAAGTTCGGCTGAGAATAGTAGCCTTGGTTATGAAAAAATTTGAGATCCTCGGGCATGAGCATGGGGCGTGTCTTTGCTGATGGGGAAGTTGTAGGAATCTTCTTCCACGACCCGGAAAAACGTCGGCGCTGCCTTCGGTCATTCTCGACGAACCTAGAAGATCCCCATGCAGTCGGATATGCGCCAGATGATCCGCTTTATCGTTGGATGGTCGTCCTCGCATATCGCACGCTGCCGGCTGCCCCATCGTTACTGTGGAACCTTCCATGATTTCAGCTCATCGTCAGCTCCTCCTCCTCCTCTTGTTCGTGCTCATGACATCCATCGCCGGGGGCGGTGGCACTGCAGCGCAGGCAAGCGAGTGGAACGATGCGGTCGTTGGGGCGCCGGTCCCGGCCCCGGTCGTCATCAGCAGCGGTAGCCACTCGTTTGCCGAAGGGGCGTTGACCATCACCGGCGGTGGAGGGGGAATTAATGTTGCTGGGGCTGACCATTGCCAGTTCGCCTACCAGCAGCGGGTCGCCGGAGATTGGCAGATTGTTGCCCGATTGAAGAGCTTCACCGGCGAGGGGGGTGCGGTCGCCGGACTGATGGTGCGCAGCGATGATGACGCGAATCCCGCGATGGCTGAAGTCTGCTATCAGGCCAAGGATCAGGTGCTGAGCTGGATGTCCCGCGTGCCCGCCGCCAAGGTCGGGGCGCCAGCGCGCATTTTTTCCAGCGCGATCAAGCTCATCGGTGAGCCGCCACTGTGGTTGAAGCTGATCAGTCATGGCAGCAATGTCGCGGCGTATAAATCGCGTGACGGAAAAAACTGGGTGATGATCTCTAATACCAGCGGTGGTCCGTTGGCCCTGACTGGAGCAATCCGGATCGGCTGCTTCGTCGCCAGTTCAGATGACGCCCATACGGTGTCGGCGACCTTTGATTCGATCGCCATCGGCGCCGCAGCGATGCCTTATAAAACAAGTTGGGTGGGCAATACGTTCGGCTGCCGCGATTCCGACAATCACGTATCAAATACCTTGTCTGCGATGTGGGTGGCCGCGGATGGCACGTGTTTCACCAGTTCCTACTGGGATGAAGCCGGGCAGCCGGTGACTTCCTACAAGGATGGCAAAGTCGTGGGAGGATTGCCAATTGGCACGCCCCAAACGTATGAAGGCGGCATCACTGGCGATGCGGCAAACGTTTATGTGGCCTGGGTCGACCGCATCATGTGCGTCGACCGCGCCAATCCGTCAGCCGAACCACGCCCAATGATGATGTCGGTCAGTCTGTACGATCCGATCACGCAGCACAGTGTGGTCAGCGGCCTCGCCTCCAATGGCCAGCAACTGTTTGTCGCTGATGCCCGTGAAAATCGCATCCGCGTGATGGACGTTAAACCGGTACCGACCTACCACGTGGCGACCGCCGCGAACGACGGTATCGCCCTGGCACCTGCTCCGGTTGTCGTTCCCACAAACGATCCCCGTTTTGCCCCCGCACTCGTCTATCAGAGTCAACGTGTCGGCGAAGGTACAAAATATACTCTGCCCGGCCTCACCGTTGGTTCGACGTACACCATTCGCTGCCATTTTGTTGAATACGTAACTCGCGCGGCGGACTGCGATCCGCGCAACCGCATCCGCAGGTTCAACAGCAGCAACAATGAGGACATCGATGTGGCTGCGCTTGCCGGCGGAGTCATGAAGCCATTGGTGAAGGACTTTCCCGGCTATGTTGCTGATGCCACAGGTCGCATTGTTATGGAGACCAGTTCTTACGGAGGCACCGGAATCTGCGGACTCGAGGTGCTCAATGCCACGGGTGAACAAGTCCTCGCGATCAACTGCGGCGGGCCGGCGGTCGGTAAATTCACGAGTGAATGCCAGGAACTGATCGCGAACTCATTCGCCTGTGATCGTCCCGGAGCGATGATCTTCGACGCGCGCGGTGACCTGTGGATCATTCAACGCGGTAATGATTTTCCGATCGGAATCTCCACGACCGCCAAATTCAAGGCTTCTATCAAGTGCTATACCACGGCTGGAACATTCACCGGTCGTGAAATCACCGATGTCGTAAATCCTCGTGGGCTGGGTTACGATGCCGCCAAAGATCGTCTGTTGGTCGCTGATAATGGACCTGATCAGCAGGTCAGGATCTATTCCGGATTGTCTAAAACACCCACGCTGGCGTCGACTCTGGGTGAGCGTGGTGGAATCTTCAGTGGGACCACGCCCGGACTCATCAATGACCCGGCGACGGGGCCGCGCTTCGCTGGCCTTGCGGGAGTGGGCGTGGACTCCTCGGGACACGTGTATGTCGGCGGAGGATTCCAAGGAACTGATCTGCGCCAAATCAATCCAAACGGCACCACCAGCTGGATGCTCAATAGTCTGATGTTCTGCGCCACCTATGATGTCGACCCCGACAGCGACGGACGTGACATCTACGGCACCTACAACCACCTTCGTCTGGACCTGGCCAAAACGGCACCCGGCAGCGAACAGAATTACCGGTCTTACAATTGGGACCTCAACCGCTCTGGCCTGCCGGTACGACCCGACAAATCACAGGCCATCCTGCGTCGCCTCGGCACCAATCGCCAACTGGTGATGTACACCACCGGCCAAGGACTCATCGAAAACATTAACATCTATCGCTACCAAGGTGAAATAGCCATTCCCGCCGGCGGCACCCGCGACAATGGAAAGATCCTGTGGATCGACACCAATGAAGATGGCATCGAGGACCCAGCAGAGCGGACGGTCATGACGACCGAGTTGCGATGCATCACCCATCTGTGCGTCGAACCCAACGGGGATATGTGGATTACCGATGCGACCTCCGGATCGTTCGTGCGGCATTTTCAGGTTACCGGACTGTCGCCCAAAGGCGTACCGCTCTACCAAGGCACGTCTGAGGGCTACACCGACACCCGCTTTCCCGAAGAGGGAGACAAGACCAGCGCGTGGGGCATGACCAGCCGCTTTGAGTACGACGCCGCGCGCGATATCGCCATCGCCTATTATCCACTTGTCGGCCGCACCGGCGACAATGACCATTCACCCAAGCAATACGCGATGGCGCGTTACGATCATTGGAAAACCGGCAATCGCACCCCAACCTGGAAAAACAAAGTCTTCAGTCCAGATGTCAATCCGGACTACTTCATGTACGAGCGAGATCTGTATCCGTACAGCGGCTACATGGGCACGCAGGTCATGGGGGATTATATTTTCACCGCTTATCTATTCGGTGAAATCCAGGTCATCGACCTCAAGACCGGAGCCTTGGTTCAGACTTTGCCTCATGGTCCAGAAGTCGCCGCTGGGTGCGCCTGGGAGGATGCTTCGATGGGCCTGCGCGCCTTCCGCTGTTCCTCGGGCGAATACATGATCTTCACCGAGAGCAGCGGTTGGGGAGGCAAGAATCATTTCATCCGCTGGAAGCCGTAAGGTCGCGGATTCAACGTTTGGTCCACAGCTGGCCAACGAGGTGCGCGGGACTCAGCAATTTCAAATCCGCCAGGACCTGGGCCGTGCCGCCCGTTGCTATGCCCAGGGCGCACACCCCCGCACTACAGGCGGCCCAGACCAGGAATGCATGCACATAGGGGCCGGAACCAGGCAGATGCTCAAGTCCGAGATGCGAGGTTGCCCAGACCAAACCTACTCCGAGCGCACCGGCGACGGCTCCGGTCACCATGAACAATGCCGAAGCCGCCATCGTGCCGTCCTTGGGTAGGCGATCGACATGCAGCGCGGCAAGGATGGCCGTTGATACCGCAAGCAGGGCTTGGCCGATCACAAACAACCCCATCGACCACGGTACCTTCCACTCGGCTGGAACCAGACCGCCGAATGCCCAGGCCAGACCCAGCAGGGTGAGCGCAATATGCACGGCTAGCTGCACCGGCCGCAGCCCGGTGCGGGGCAACAGCCAACTCAAAGTGCGGATGGCGATGATCGAGAGCACGATCGCACCAAGGGTCAATGCGGTGATCCGATCGACCGCCAAGCCAAGTGGACCTCTCAGCACATTCAGTTGATACGCCGCCGCCACCGCTTGCGGAACCACCAGCAATGTCGCAGCGAGCGCCTCGCGCACACCGCGATCGCGAATGATGTGCGGCATCACCTGAGCCCAGGGCGTCGCCGTTCCGGTCCCCACCAACGGCAACCGGAGCATCAGTGCACCGGTTGCCGTCGAAAACAGGATGGCACCGGCAATGAGCGCCAAGTAGGTCGACTCCGAACCTGGCCAGCGCGCAAAAACCGCGGTTGAGCCGAGGGTGATAATCAACGTCCCGATATGCCACCACAGGTGTGACGCGGCGATGATCCGCCCGCCTTCGTCAGTTCGGCAATAGACCGCAGTGGCGACATTCAATGCCGCCACGCCCATGGTACGCGTCGCCATGAACAAAAGGAAAATAGCCACGATGACCGGAACTTTGGCCGCATTGGGGATCCACGGCAGCATCAGATACGGCACGCACAACGCGGTTCGCAGCAGCCACGCCTGTGCCGCCACTCGCGCCGGATCCATCCGCGAACACACCGCCGGGGCCAAGAATGCCGCCGCCCCCGCCAACCACGCTCCGCCATATAATAAGCCCATGGCCAGATCGCTGGCGCCATATTCCAAGGCCAGCAAAAAAATAATCTGCCCGGTGAGAATCGATCCGCCCAACGGATTGAGACGATAGGTCGCCAGCAACGTCCTTTGAGCGCCTAGCTGCTGATCACGAGAGAGGACATTCACGGGTTGACGATCACACGGTCGACCCCCGTCGGCGCAACCCACGTCATGGATTAAGCCGCTCTCGGTTGGCTCTCATCAACCGACTTCGGGCACTGTCGCGTTCAAGGATTGGGCCCCGCGTACCATCCAGCTGTCTGCCCCGTCGACGACAAAAGTCCGGCTGCTCGGATAATAGGAATCGGCGGGAACGTATGCGATGAAAAATCCCCTGCGCGCGGCCAACGAACGATTGTGCAAAGAACGGTGCAAGGTCAGGCCGGTAAAGGCTATCGCTTCGCCGGCGCGCAGTTTGGCCGGTATGCCGGATCCATTTACCGGAACTTCCAGATGCCAGGAATCGGCGCTGCGCGTCCGATGGCTCAAGAGCCCATGCTTATGCGACCCCGGCATGACCCAGACGCAGCCGTTGACTTCATCGACATCATCCAAGGCCACCCACACCGTCACGGTCTGCAACATCGGCTCGATCGCCCGATAGCCCAGATCCTGGTGCCACGGAAATTCCCCACGCCCGGCATCGCCATCCGGCAACTTGGTCACGAACTGATTGAAGTAGAGAGCGATGTCTGGGCCGATCAGCTTCTCAACTGCATCAAGATGCAATCCCGTCAGTGCGAAATTCCTCACCGTCGACGACCAACCACAAACCTGACTGCGGAAAATAGTCAGGGCATTTGGCTCATCCACGAGCTTGCGTCGAGGGACCGGACGAAAGCGAGCCTCTTCATCACGCATCGCCGTGAGCTCACCCTCACGGAACACCGGCCCCAAGAAAGCATATCCATCTTGGAAAAACGAATGATGGAGGGAGTCAGCTACGGAGTGCATGTAGTTCATGTATAGCTCTGTCCGTGATAGGCCAGTCGTGGTTCTGAATTGAAAATTCGTCGGATGGCAATTGTCCGTTTTCGTCTCCTTCGATGTCACCCCCAGCAACATCTGGGTAGCTAACATGAGGTCAGGAAATTTTTAATGAGTTCGCCCAATTTCCGTTCATTCAGCTAAACTGCGCAGCCGATTTTTTTCATTTGCCTCATCGTCAATCAATGCCAAGCGTTCTGGGTGTGCTTATACGAATTGTTGAAAGCTTTAACATTGGCTCTCGTCTTCACCCGACTATGTCCAAAGTCTTAGCCAGCACCCTTTCCTTCACCTCTGCTTTGGCCCTGATCGCCTTGGTGGGCTTCAGCGGTTCGGCCCTGAGTGCAACCGAGCCGCAGGATGTCCCTGCGAAGCCAGCGGCTGCTACCGCTACCGCTGACAATTCAGCCGGGCACAGTGCAAAATCCAAGTCGTCAAAGCATCACAAGCATCATCATCACCATAAAGGCCAAGCTGGTCGCAAGCAGTCTTGACCCTGATCTGCGGCGGCGAGGGCCCGCTCATTTCAAGTTAAAGGCGGCGCCGTTCGTTGATGAAAATCCGCGAACGGTGGCCTTTTTTTTATTCGTAGATTTGTCAATCTGATTTTGTGATGACAAGTGATTGTCCTTTTTTATAATTCATATCGTATCGGTCATGTTGAAATTTTGGGCATCAGGCATTTTGTGTGAATCGGGTAGCTCGCTCCACAGGGCATAAGTTCGAGTCTGCCGAGGTGAAAAAGGATTGCTCTGCGAAAACGTTAACAGTTGCAAAAGCCGCAGCCCATGGCTTTGATCTTCTGGATCCGTGCGTTGAGCGATTCACCGACGGCGTTGATGGATGCGCTGACGAAAGGGTTGATGATTCCCTACAAGTGGTTCTTGAGGGTGCGAGAGACCTTCTTGATCGGATCGAGCTGAAAGCGGTC